>JAOZUU010000432.1 GCA_029938515.1 Desulfobacterales bacterium
CGGCCGTAAAGCGGTCCACTTCACGGGGTACCGGAATTCCAAAAATTTCCTGAAAGGCATAACCCCGGCAGTGATCGGCACCGGTATAGGATGTTGCAAAACCGAGTCCGTGGGCCTTGGCCCCGCGCACATCATAGGCGGGAAGTTCCAAACCCTTGACGTGCATGGCGTATTTTTCCGAGCCTTGTCCAATTTTTTCTGCTGCAATCTTAGATCCGTCTGCCAGCAGGCCGCCCAGCCCCTCACGATACGCCATCTGTTTCAGGACGGCGATCATGGCCTCATCATTGCCGAAGTTCAGCTCGATTCCCCCGGTGTCCTCTTTGCTCAAAATACCTTTTTCATATAGCTCCATGGCAAAGGCGATCGTCACACCGGAAGAAATCGTGTCCAACCCGAGTTCGTCAGCCAGACGATCCGCCGCAATGATGGCGTCTATATTTTCAACCCCGGTTGCGCCGCCATAAGAAAACAGGGTCTCAAACTCAGGTCCTTCGCTAAGGATCCCGGCATAGGGCCCTTTTTTTGCCAGTTTTATCTGACTGCACCCTACCGGACATCCGTAGCAGGCTTCGGACCCCACGTTGCGTGTCATCTGGACTTCTACCCCAAGTTTGTCCACCGGCTCATACTCACCCGTGGCCGAAAAATTCTTGGTCGGAAAAATTCCGAGGGCACAGGTATGGTCCACCACCATGGGGGTTCCGATTTTCGAAAAGTTGGGATAGAGCACGTGACTTTCTTTCATTGCTTTGGTCATTTCGCCTTTGGCGGTCTTTAACTTATCCTTGTCGGCCACGGTTACCTCCCGGCTGCCCCGGATGGCAATGGCCTTGAGGTTCTTGGATCCCATGACCGCCCCCAGCCCCTTGCGCCCCACGGCCCGCCATTCATTAATAATGGAGGCTATTTTGATCTGGTTCTCTCCGGCCGGGCCGATACAGGCAATCCTTATATTCTGGTCTTTCAAATCGTTTTTGATGATCTGCTGGGTGTCCGCAGTTTTCATTCCCCACAGTTTCTTGGCGCCCCTGAACTTGACCTCCCCGTCCTTGATCCAGACATAGGTGGGTTTTTCGGCTTTGCCTTCAACGATCAGAGCATCGTAACCCGCAAATTTGAGCTCGACGGGGAAATGGCCGCCCGTCAATGCCATACCCACCGCACCGGTAAGGGGTGATTTGCCGGTAACCGCCATCCGGCTGGCGCAGGGAACCGTGGTGCCGGAGAAGGGACCTGAAGCAAAAATAAGCTTGTTGTCCGGACCGAGCGCATCCGCCCCTGCCGGCACCTCATCGAATAAATACTTGATCCCAAACCCCGCCCCTCCAATGAAATCCATTGCGACTTCCAGAGGCAAATCCTCATCCGTTGCGGTTTTTTCCGTCAAATTGATCCGCAAAATTTTACCGGTATATCCACCTTGATACATTTTGCACCTCCCATTTTTTAGTTAGGCTATCTTGGTTAATTATGGTACGAACTTTAACCCGGAGCAATGTTACCTCTCATTGAAACTGGAACAACCGGTGGATCCAAGCTATGAATTTATAACGCAACGAACCGATTGGGTCAAATTAAACCATTTTTCAATTTTTAAAACGAGCCCATTCCGGCGCAACTTTGGGTTTGGGACCCCGTCCATAAAAAATATCGTCCATCACCGAAAAAATCCGTCTAACATATTTATTTCTGGCGATGAGCCAAACGATCAACCGGTGGGGAAACGTCCTGGCATGACTCCAGGGACAGACCTTCATGCAAATGCAGCAGTCTGTCCCGGATTTGGCCCAGTATCCAAAACAGGTCTCATCGTTTAACGTCCATTTTAAGGTTCCGTTAAATTCTTTTGGCTCGTTATCCTGCGTAATGGATTGTGAAGGGCAGCAAGCGGCACATTTTTTACAGATTTTACAAAAATCTTCGATGCCGTTATCCACCGGCTTATCGATAATAAGAGGGAGGTTGGTTGTCACCGCACTCAGCCTTATTCGTGCGCCAAATTCTTTGGTCATCAGATATCCGAGGCGGCCGACCTCCCCCAGTCCGGCATCGACGGCCAGTGGCGGTAGAATAGCCGTGTAATGACGCAGGTGGTTGGCAGTCGCCTCGTACCCCAGGTTGGCGATGAAGGCGGCAAGTTGCGTGGAAATATAGGCACCTTTAGCGTAATTTTTCATGCTTTCCATGACGGAGGGGGTGTGAGGGGCGGAACCGATCATATCCAATGACATCTCTTCGGCCACAACGACGGCGTATTTGTGGTCCGTGGGGATTTCCCTGCCCCAATCCTCCCAGTTCTCATGAAAAATTTCACCTCGGTGGGAGTATATCCAAAGGGGATTTATCTCCGCAATGCCGACCAGGTCGGCACCGATGTTTTTCGCATATCCCTTGACTCTCGTGGTCGCCTCTTCCGGGCTGAGATGGATTTTTTTATCCCCTAACAAAGGATGTGAGTGGGGTTTGACAATTCCGGGGGCGGATAGATTGAAAGGTATGGAAAGCGATGCCAGGGTGGCCGCCACATTGGGGCCCTCATGAGGTCTATCAATAAGACCGATTTTCCCCAAAGGCCCGCCTCTCCCCCGGCGTTCAGAGTCGTATTTTTCTAATTCCGGATGGTCTGTGTAAAATTCATTGTACTGCTCCGAACCCGGGGAAAGTGCCCGATTTCTGGCAAATACCTGCATTCTTTCATCAAACCGGTTGACCTTGCCGACGATATACCCCGGGGTACCCCGCAATGCCCGCCGGTTTGGTGCAGTTTTCCTCACCATGAAAACGGCAGCTAAAACCACCATGATACAGCCGGCGATAAGCACTACCATGCCGGGTGAAGTTTGGAAGAACCCACGCCCGACCAAAAGGAGGTAGATGATCAAAAGAGCCGTCATACCGGCGAACTGCACCCCAGCAAAAACAGTTGCCCGCCTCTCCTTTTCCCAGACACTGGATATAAAAAAGCTGAGCCCGATAAATGCCTGAGCTGCCAATCCCAGCACACCTAAAAAGGTCAATACATTCACGATAGTAAAAAAAAACGATGAATTCATAGCAAAGGTGCCCTTTCATTTTAGAATTTCGCATGTCCCAAGCTGACGCTACTGTTAAATTCAATACTTTCCTGCTTACAAGCTGGCTTGCAGGCATGACAATCCATGCATTTTTTCCTGTAACACATTAAAGAGAACTTCGACATCGTTTATCAAGGTTGTCAAGAAAAAAAGGCGCGTGGTTGGAGGTAAACACCGGCGGATCGTTTCGGAGGATAGGGGCAATCGCCCTGTGGCGCCTGAACTTTTTGTCCAAAAACCTTC
>JAOZUU010000433.1 GCA_029938515.1 Desulfobacterales bacterium
GGTTGGTAAGGCTTTTATCAGGAGCGGCGCCTTGGAATTCCATAAAAATATCAGCTGTTTTTCCAAACTGTTGGATCAATGTGCTCTTGCCGATTCGCCGTCTTCCCTTACAGACGACAAAAGAAGCTTTCCTTTTGTTCCACAACTCATTCAGCAGCGCTAATTCATGATCTCGCCCGATAAACATCCTGACATCTCCTTATAAAATTTACACAAAAATATAAAAATATGTTTTTTGTGTCAAGAAAATAAATATAGTTTAATACACAAATAATAATAATATAGATATTCGTGTAAAATTATTAGGAAGGGATTTTAGCACAAAATTCAAAAATGCAAACTTTAGTGTAGGAATATCCACAATTTTTGGTGGGTAATTAGCCTGAAAGAGGGAACTGCGAAAAACGCGAAAGGCGCGAAAATAGGAGAACGATTCGTCAACCAACCCCTTTGGCAAAGGGCTGCAGCTTTAGTTGCGTATAAGTTGGAACGTACATGGTGCATGTGGGCCTGCCTCGCGGATAGAGGGCGGCACCGATTGAAGCGAGGCGCGACTGGCGATAATGATGGTGGGAAGCGTCATCAAGGTCAGCACCAGCCCTCCCACCAGGGGAGCGGAACGCGGCAATCCGAAAAAATTAAGAAAAACAGCCAGCCCTATAAGCCCGAAAACAATGGAAGGGACCGCCGCCAGGTTGTTGATATTTACCTCGATCAGGTCGGTCCATCTGTTTTTAGGGGAAAATTCCTCCAGATAAACGGCGGTGGCACCGCCGATGGGAAAAGAAAGCGCCAGCGTGAGCGCCAATGTTAGAAATGAACCGACGATGGCACCCCATATGCCGGCCAATTCAGGTTCCCGGGAATCACCGGAAGTAAAAAAACGGGTGTTGAACCTTTTTTTCAGCTTGCCGGTTTGCCTCAGATGGTCGACCCATTCAACCTGTTTGCCGGACACCCTAGTGCCGTCAGCGCACCATAATAGCCCGGCGTCGAATGAAGTTTGGTCCCGGTGGCGCCATCAATGGATATATGGAGTGCCCGTCGACGCCCGATATAATAACCGGCGACCAAAAGGAGTAGAATGGTAAAAAATAATAGCCAATGAGGCATGGTTTCAACCGGGTTTAGATCGAATACTTGTTCGGTTCAGCCTGTAAATATTAAAATAGGTTATAAATGTTAGAATTATGTTAGAATTTCATAAAAATTTATTGGACATCCTAAAAACTAATTTTGACATGTAGTCTCAAAAACTGTACCGTATAGCGGTACATAAAATAAAGAGGCAGACATGACAATTCAAATAACATACACCCAAGCCCGGGCGCAGCTTGCTTCTTTAATCGATGATGCAACCAAAAATCGTGAGGTGGTTATCATCCGATGACGTGGCAGTGAAGACGTCGCCATTATAGCGGCTGATGAACTGGTCGGCATACTCGAAACGGCACATCTGGTTCGTTCACCTGCCAACGCCGTGCGACTCCTGACCACACTTGAAAGGGTCCGGAAAGGATCCGGCAAACCACAGACAATCGATGAACTTCGCATCGAGGTCGCTTTTGAGTAAGCGTTACGGGAAGCCCCGGACCACTAAGCAGCGAGAGGCCGTATTTCAGCCGGAATGATCTCAATTTATCTGCAATTTTGATTATAGGCGAACCACAATATGTGGGACATACCTAATACAAGGATGTATTAAAAACCAACTAGCCGTAAAACGATTAGGCTCTCAAATGGGGAAGAAAAGATGAAAGTATCAAATTTTATCGTTATTTTGGGTTCTTTTTTCATCATCGCAACAAGTGCTGTACACGGCCAGGAAGCCAAAGATTCAGACCTTGCCAAGCAAGCCCAGAATCCGATCGCCAATTTGATCAGCCTGCCATTACAGAACAACACCAACTTTGGTATCGGGCCGGATGACGAAACCCAGAATATCCTTAATATCCAGCCCGTCTGGCCCATCACGCTGAATGAAGACTGGAATCTGATTACACGTACGATCCTGCCGCTGGTATCGCAGCCCGGCTTAACCGGCATAAAAGTTGAGGGAGGTGATACAGTCGTAGACCCTGATGGAGAAGTCGAGGAGGACCGAACCTTCGGTCTGGGTGACACCACCTTTACCGCCTTCTTCTCTCCCAATGATTCCGGCAAGCTCACTTGGGGCGTCGGCCCGGTATTGCTGTTACCCACTGCAACAGATGATGCGATAGGTTCGGACAAGTGGGGTGCCGGTGCTTCGGTTGTGCTGTTGACCATGCCGGGCAAATGGGTTATCGGATCGTTGTTCAGTAACGTGTGGTCTTTTGCCGGTTCCGGCGATCAGGATATCAATCTGTTTACCTGGCAGTATTTTGTAAATTACAATATGGCTGACGGTTGGTATCTGACATCCGCGCCCATTATAACGGCCAATTGGGAAGCTGACAGCGACAACACCTGGACGGTTCCGTTCGGGGGGGGTGTCGGCAAAATTTTCAATATTGGCAAACAACCGATAAACGGCCAGATCAGTGCCTATTACAATGTCAAAACACCTGACTTTGGACCTGACTGGCAATTGCGATTACAGCTTCAGTTTCTTTTTCCAAAATAGGTAGGCGAGACCTGATTTGCGGAATAACCGGGAGGGGAAAGGAAGGAAACGTTCTGCTTTGCGCAATCTGGGAGGGATTTATAAAGGTTATTTCAAGTATCTTTCATGATAGAAAAAATCAAATTAAAAGGAGACAATATGAGCGCAAGAACCGTTAACGCACAGTCGGCACTTTTCATTGGAGCCATCTTTTTTAGCGCCGCGCTTTTTATCTTGGTGTTGGGTGGCTGTGCCTCAACCCTACCCGGACCAGGCCTTGGTACGCCAGACGAGATGCAACTGCAACATTACGAAATGATAAAGTCGGCAATTGAAGCAAAGGATAGGGTTAACGCGCTCGCCGCACTCGCGTTGTTTCATGCCGATATATTCCGATGGCATACGAATATATTGACAGTGCAGACTACGATAACCGAGTTGTTAGCTATTACGGATGCTGTGGACAAAGAGGAGTGGGCCTCGGCAAACAAGATGCTAATAGACTATAAATCAAAATACAGGCCCGAATGAAACTGAAGTATCACAATGGTGGAATAATAGAGTGATGCATTTGATTTTGATAACTGACATTGCTCAATATATTTTTAGACGACTTTAAGTCGCGTAATTTGACGGATACCATTACAATGGTAATGATATGCAAGTCTGTATAATCACTTGTTATATTGTTACGTTAATCATGAAGCCAAACAGATCATGTAGATGCAACGAGAG
>JAOZUU010000434.1 GCA_029938515.1 Desulfobacterales bacterium
CCAGATCCACCTGGTACGGATTTTCGGGGATGACCGGAAAATTCACCACGGCCGGCTTTTCCATTTCCGGTCGGATATAGCTGGTCAGGCAGGACGGCCCGGCCATAAGGGGGTGCCTCGCTGCGGAGGTGATATGGAACGATCACGGCCTTCGTTTCTTTCCCCCTGATTTCGACCTCGATGATATCCCCATCGTTTAAACGGCTGTCCAGAAGGGCCAAACCGATGGCCCGCCGGCCCTTTGTATCGGTCAATTTTGAGGCCGTGCCGGCCCCGTCGGTTTTCCAGTAGGGAACCATGGTGCCGCTGGTGATGTGGCCGACCGGGCGAGCATCGGCCAGGATTCGGCTGCCGGCCCGGGCCACCCCGCGTTCCGTCAGCGCAACCGGCCGGATTCGGTAAGGGAGGTCTTCGATGCGCGCATAATCACGGTCTTTCAGTTTATCGAAGGCCTCGAATTGGCGTTTGAGCGGATTGCGGCCGATGAAATCACCTTTCAGCGGGGAAAAACTGACCGCTACCCGGGCCAGGTCCAGGGCGAAAATTGGAATATCTTTTCCCTCGGGGTCATCGCCCAATTCGTGTCCGTACAATGGCAGGGCAGCTTCAAGGCGCAGGGTATCCCGTGCGCCCAGTCCCACTGGATGAGCTCCTTTTTCCACGAGCAGGTTCCAGAGGGTCGGGGCCGCCTCAGCCGGAACGAACAATTCAAAACAAAGCGGTTCACCGGTATAGCCGGTGCGGCCCACCTGGATCGAAACGCCATTGATGGCCACCGTTGCCAACGCATTGCGGACCGGGTCGGGGAGCATGCCTTTCCCAAGGCTTCCCTGGAGAATCTCCTTGGAACGAGGTCCCTGGAGGCTGATCATGGCCAGGGCTTCAGATCGGTCAAGGCATTCGGTGTCGGGAAAATTTTTCAGGAAGGTCCTGAAATGCGTCAGATCTTTTTCCCGGTTGGAGGCATTGACCACCAGCAGGTATTCATCTTCCCTGAAGCGGTAAAGGTAGGCATCATCAACGGCGCCTCCCTGTTCATTGGCGATGATGGTATACTGGCTTTCATTCACATCCAGGGCGGCGGCATTGTTGGTGAGTACGTGCTGAAGAAAGGGGAGGGCGTCTTTTCCCCGGAAAATGATCCGCCCCATGTGGGAGACATCGAAGAGTCCGGCTTCCTTGCGGGTTAGAAGGTGTTCGGAGATGATGCCGGTGGGGTACTGAATGGGCATGTCCCAGCCCCCGAATTCCACCATCTGGGCACCGAGGGTCACATGACGATCATAAAGGATGGTTTTTTTTAACGCGGCCATTGGATTGCTCCCCTTTCTGGTTAATAATTCCGGGATTTTTGATGATACCGGAAGCATAATAAACACGGGCGGGTAGTGTCAATGGTTGGCCCGAAGGGAGAAATTACGAAAGATGCGAAAGGCGCAAAAACGGGAGAACGAATCGTCAACCAAATCCTTTCGCGTGCTTCGCGCATTTCGTAGTTTCAAAGATCTCGTAGCGCTGCAATATACGGGTGATTATTTACGCAATGAATGGTAGATCCGGCGTAAAAGGATTTCCAGCAGATTCAGCAGGAAAATGGCCAGAAAGATGGTCCCGATGATGGTGCCAATGCTGATACAGACAATAAACGCCCGGTGATATCCCAGATAGCGACCGAACAGAAAAGCCAATCCGAAAACGATCAGCCCGAAAAGAAAAACCACCCACAGGATTAATCTAATGTGGTTCCAAACGGGTTGGTTTCGACGGATCATCGAATTATTTGAGAATCAATCCTGCTCTTCGGGAGATTTGTCTTCTTCCGTCAGGGTCGGATTTTTATTATCTACAACGGCTTTGACGACGGGTGCCACTACGACCGGCAGGGGGCGCGGTTTCACTACGGAAATATTGCCTGGAAATGGAGAGGCAATCGGTTTTATCCGTGCCCGTGCCAGCCGTTCGCCGCCGAGTTTGAGAAAAAGAAGGATGTTTTTTTGAATCTTGATATTGTCCCTCCGGTCAGCGGGAACACGCTGCAAAACACGCTTAAAGGTCATTTTCAATGTTTCGGGAACCTCTAATTTATCAGCCATATCGTCTCCTTGAAGCTGTGATTCATTTTTTAGATTATAGTAATTCACGGAAGCCAAATGTAAAGGGTTCGAGCAGGTCTGTTTTCATTTGACTTGACTATAAAAGATGACCATATTGATCCTTGTATCCATAATGAGGAAACGGTTTGCACTACGAAGGCAATATCATCCGGCCGCCTAGCGAGGCCAATAGTATTCTATTACAGGTCACCGTGGGCTGTTCCCGCAACAAGTGTACGTTCTGCGGTACATACATGGGTGAACGGTTTAAAATCAAGTCCGAAAAGATCATCAGGGACGATATTGAATTTGCGGCCGACCACTGCCGCCGGCAGCGGCGGGTATTTCTCTGTGATGGCGATGCCCTGATTATTCCCCAGAAAAGACTGGTCGGCATTCTGGCGGCCATCAGGAAGAAACTGCCGTGGGTCACCCGGGTGGGGGCCTATGCCAATGCCAAGAGCCTGGGGATGAAAAGCCTCGCGGAGCTTGAGGTTTTACGGTCTCACGGCCTGGGAATTCTATACATGGGCCTTGAAACCGGTGATGATGTGACCCTGAAAAAAATCAACAAGGGGGCCACGGCTGAAACGATGATCCGGATGGGGAAGAAGGCCCGGGAAGCCGGGTTCAAATTGTCTGTTACCGTACTTTTGGGAATCGCCGGCCGGGAGCGTTCGTTGGTCCATGCCACTGAAACCGGCCGGGTATTGTCAGCCATTGATCCCGAATACGTGGGCGCTTTGAGCCTGATGCTGATTCCGGGAACACTGCTGTGTCAGGATTATGAAAAAGGCGCTTTCACCCTCATCGAGCCCGAGGAGACACTGGCGGAACTGCGCGAGATGATTGCCGCTACCCATCTCAGCCGGGGATTGTTTCATGCCAATCACGCGTCTAATTATCTACCTATCCGGGCCCGGCTGCCCCGGGACAGGGAAGCGACGCTGACCCTGATCGATGACGCCCTGGCCGGGAAGGTGGCGTTGAAACCGGAGTATCTTCGGGCGCTTTAGCGGTTTATCGTTCAGGGTTCAAGGTTTAAAAGCCTAAACAGACTGATTTAAAAAAGGATGACCGAATGGCAGAATCCATACGCCTTTTTAGCTCAATAGACGATGACGCTTATCATTGTATTTTATGCAATATTAATTTGGTTATAAACCCTGAACCCTGAACCCTGAACCCTGAACCCTGAACCCTGAACCTTGAACCTTGAACC
>JAOZUU010000435.1 GCA_029938515.1 Desulfobacterales bacterium
GGTCCAGGATGATGATGAGAATGTCGATTTGATACTTGTGCTATGGTTTGTCCGCGCCAGTCGAAGTGATTCAGCACGATGGATAATTCATTTGCCACTTGGCTTGGGATAAACTTTATCCTCCAGGGCCCATGCATGCCATGTATCGGCCATTTCTTTGAGGCGCTGATTTTCTTTTTGGGCGAGGTTCTTAAGCTCCGTGCGATCATCTTTGAGGTTATAAAGCTCCCATTTCTCAATGTCTGGGCCTTGTGGAGTTGCGACACCCTTCCCCACCAACTTCCAGGAACCATCTATCATGAATGCGTTGTTTTCATGTTCCGAGTACATTGGTTTGGTACGCATGAGAGGCTCACCTAAAAAAGATGGGGTAAGTGAAATACCGCGCAGCGGATAGAGTCTATGGCCTTGATGGGTTTCGGGATACTTGACGCCACATACTTCCAGAAGTGTAGGAACAACGTCTATGAGTTGGGCCGGGTCGCGATACCAGTTACTTTGACTCTTAATGCCTTTGGGCCAATGCATGATGAAGGGCGTTGCTGAGCCGCCTTCGTGGGTATAGTGTTTGTAGAGTCGGAAAGGTGTACTGGAAACATTTGCCCAGGCGGCGCCATAGTTATTATTAGTCTCGAGGTTGCGTTTTTCAATATCAAAAATATTGCCTCGACCAAGTGTCTCTCCTTCAGCGCAGGCACCGTTATCTGACATGAAGAGGATGAGGGTATTTTCAAAGAGGCCTTGTTCTTTTAGTGAATTTATGAGTTTACCTATGTTTTGATCAATGCGGTCAATCATTGCAGCATAGACAGCCATGCGCAAATCCATCTCTTTTTGCTTTTCGGGATTTAGACTGGTCCAGGCTGGCACATCAGAATCGCGCGGGGAGAGTTCATGTTTTTCTTCAAAGAGACCAAGTTCGATTTGACGCTCGTACCGGTCTTGCCGCAATTGATCCCAACCCATCCGGTATTTACCGCGATATTTGTCGATGTCTTCTTCGTGTGCCTGATGAGGCCAATGAGGCGCGGTATAGGCCAGGTATAGAAAGAAAGGTTTTTCCTTTTCGCCTTGTTCAATAAATTCGATGGCGTGGTCCGTAAAAGCATCTGTGGTGTAGTAAGGACGATCAGTGGTGCTCTCTAATGTTGTTAATGGTTCATTGCCCGAGCTTATGCCCCTACCTTCACGTTCATCCGTATCGGGAAAAAAAAGCGGGTTGATCCGGCGATGCAGCCATAGAATTTGTCAAAACCTCGTTGGAGCGGCCAGCGTGATTGTTTATGGGTCCCCAGGTGCCATTTGCCAGCAAGGTAAGTTGAATAGCCAGCCGGGCCAAGCACTTCCCCAGAGTAGCGCATTGACGATTGAGGAATCCACGATAGTTCGGGAAAGCTTCCCCTTTGTCATGCTTTTCACTGCTTGGTGAGTTGGTCATGTGACCGATGCCTGTTAGGTGCGGGTGTAAGCCAGTCATCAGCGTAGCCCTAGTCGGGCAACAACGCGAGGCGTTATAGAATTGAGAAAAACGTACACCGCCCTGAGCTAATGAATTGATGTGGGGCGTATTGATCTCGCCGCCATAAGCGCCGATGTCAGAAAATCCCATGTCATCGACAAGGATGATGATGACATTCGGCCTTTCGGCAGCGTTTAGATGAAAGCCTGTGAGGACCAGAGCAAGGAGTAATACATATACAGTGATTGTATTTTTTTGCATTTTATAATTTATTTTATTGAATTTCTTAATCTTTCAATCATCTGCATGTCTGGTTTTGGCCCGTTAAGTTGATAAGGTGTATATAGCACAGTTTCTTTGTCTCCCTGTTCATGCATCCATTCATCCAGTAACTTCCTCATTTCATTAGTTTGCTCTTTGTATTTTTCGTGCCCAATCAGATTATTTTGCTCATCCGGGTCATTCTGTAAATCATAAAACTCTTCTGCCGGGCGCTGGTAGTATTTTTCTATAATTGAGGCTGCATTCCTATCAGTTTTTGCTACCTCATCCCAGGAATCCCAGTAACCTCCTCTCCCGTCATTTCTCAATAAATCAGAATGATTGGTGTGATAGCAATCGGATAAAAGGTTTCGGATATATTTATATCGTTTGGTACGCACACTTCGAATGGGGTATACATTCCAATCACGATCGCCACTATGGGTTGTAAAAATCACATCACGAAAATTTTCGGTTTCACCTGTTAAAACTTTGACAAACGATTTTCCATCCAGATTTTGAGGAGTTTCTGATCCTGTGATGTCAAGTAAGGTGGGTAAAATATCAATCCAACTCACCATTGCTGATGTTCTTTTTCCATCAGGAGTCTTTCCCGACCATTTTACAATGAGTGGTGTTCTTATTCCGGCATCGTACAGATTCCATTTACCAAAGGGCCATTGTCCGCCGTGGTCGCTTGTCATTAAAACAAGTGTATTTTCTCCCAATATGTCTTTTGTGAAATCAAGAATTTCGCCAAATGTTTTATCAAAACCTGTAATATCCGAATAGTAACGGCCACGGTGTTCACGCGTCTCTTTCGTATCGATAAAATATGAAGGCAGATCTACTTTTTCTGCATCATATATATTATTACTTGTCCATACCACATGTGGACGCCGGTCGCCTACCATAAGACAAACCGGGCCATCCACTTTTGTTTTAGTAAAAAAATCCTTTACATTTTTGTCCAGATTTATAGATTGTTTATGGTAAAAATCGAAATCACAATCTTCGCCCATATTACCGTGAGCAACTTTCCCAAAAGCATATACCATGTACCCGTTTTCCTGTAACTGCTTTGTTAGCACCCCGATGCCTGGCTTTGGATAGGTATGATTGTTTTCCGCTCCGTTTCGTGCAGGCATTAATCCGGTAAGTAAGGCCGCGCGGCTTGGGACACAGGCCGGAGATGCAATAAACGCATTGTCGAATACCATTCCCTGTTTCGCGAAAGCATCCAGATTGGGGGTCTTTACAACTTTAGCACCATTAAAACCGACGTCTTTCCAACTAAGGTCATCGGCGAGATAGATAATTATATTGGGCTCTGTTGCGCTTTTGAACCAATAAAAACTGAAAATAAGAGTGAAAAAAGTATAAAAATATGTTTCATAGCTTCAACTTAAAATCTATCTCTATCTGTTTCATACTCATATATTTTACGCTCACCATTTACAGGATGGCCATGATATAGATAAAGTGCACCATAGATATGGCTTTCAAGTCCTTTATAAACAACCCGATCCATAGTAAGGGAAATATAAGGAGCCGGATACCCGTCAGGAAGTGGAATAACATTTGGCCAGCACCG
>JAOZUU010000436.1 GCA_029938515.1 Desulfobacterales bacterium
ATTTTATAGTAAAATAGGCTGGCTGCTGTATTGAGCACTGTCGCAGGATATTTATATTTTTTCTTGACAATTCAACCTCTTACCTTTAATCTGAATCCGCCATGTGAAAGGAGGTCCCCACCATACCCAAAAATGGAAGGTGAAATAATGAAGAAAAAGATTATTACCTTGTACCTGGCCGCTGTTGCCGCATTTTTCCTTGCTGCGCCATGGATGGCCGTTGCCCTGGAATGCGCTCTGTTCCCGGCTGACAACATCTGGAACGCGCCCATCGACACACTGCCGGTGCATGTTCACTCGGACGACTATATCGACACGATCGGGACGGACCGCGGTCTGCATCCTGATTTCGGGTCCGGAACGTGGAACGGCGGCCCCATCGGTATTCCTTTTGTGGAAGTCGGTGACTCCCAACCGATGGTGCCGGTCTCTTTTTACTACGCTGACGAAAGCGATCCAGGGCCGTATCCCATCCCGGCAGATGCACCTATCGAAGGTGGTGGGGACAGCACGGGGGATCGGCACGTGCTGGTCCTCGATGATGATCACTGTATGCTGTACGAACTTTACGATGCCCACCCCAATCCGGATGGAAGCTGGGATGCCGGATCGGGGGCAATCTTCGACTTGGGTTCACATGCGTTGCGGCCGGAAGGCTGGACATCGGCGGATGCTGCCGGGCTGCCTATCCTACCGGGATTGGTGCGATATGCGGAAGTTCTGGACGGAGAGATCACCCACGCCATCCGGTTCACTGCACCCATGACCAAAAGAGAATATATCTGGCCAGCCCGGCACTATGCCTCTTCTTATACCGACGATATCTACCCGCCCATGGGACAGCGGTTTCGTCTCAAGGAGGATTTCGACATTTCGGGTTTTTCACCGAACATCCAGGTGATTTTAAGGGCCATGAAACGGTACGGCATTATTCTGGCCGACAATGGATCCGCTTGGTATGTGAGCGGCGCGCCGGACGAACGCTGGGACAATGATGAATTGCGTGAACTCCGGAGCGTGGTCGGCGCCAATTTTGAGGCCGTGGATGTCTCCGCCCTGATGCTGGATCCCAACTCCGGACAATGCATGCCGCAAAACCAGGGCCCGGATTATGACGCGGACGGCGACATCGATGGCTCGGATCTTGGCGAATATGCAAAGCGGTTACAAATGGGAACCGCCACATTGACAATGGGACTGTTCGCCTTGAATTTCGGGGAAAATGCCGATCCCGCGCCTTGAAATGTCTTCAAAGGACCTGATTGGATTTTTATAACGATCTTCCTATGTTGGGTATCAAGCGCCATCAATTTTTACCCTTGAGTCTATCTTTTCCTTGACAAATTCAATTTTATATCCCATGCATAATTAAACTGAAATAAAGGAACAATCATTCCAATAAAAAGATAAAGGAATGACCTGATGCCCTCTTATTCAATTCCCGACCCGGAAACCCTGCATAGAGAAATTCAGGCCTCACATGAGCGCTGCAGGCATTTTGGGGTGAACCCGAATGACACCTGCAATCTCCTGCAGAATCGATTGAAGCCCGAGGAATTGGCAGTTCGGCTGGAGCAAAACCGGGATTTTTTGGAAATTGCAACCGCTCAAATTGGAGAACTTTATCAATTTGTTTCCGGTGCAGGCTTTGCCGTAAATATCGCCGACAATGAAGGTTATATCCTTCACATTATCGGTGATAAACCCGTGTTGGAAGAATTGGCTGCCGGTAATTGCTGCCCTGGTTATCGCTGGACTGAAAGAGATGTGGGAACCAGTGTCATCAGCCTGGCCCTGGCCCGGGAAATTTCGGTTCAAATCAACGACGAAGAGCATTTTTGCAGACGAGGCCATGGCCACACCTGCTCCGCTTCACCCGTCTTCGACCCGGATAATCAGCTGGCCGGTGTCATCGCCATGTCCGGCGGTGCCGCCAAGGTTCATCCCCACACGCTGGGTATGGTGATTACAGCGGCCCGCGCCATTGAAAATCAATTAAAAATTCAAAAGACCTCCAAGGAATTGAAGCTGCACAACAACTACATGCGTGCCATCGTTGATTCTATCGACAGTGGGGTCATGACCATTGATAAAAACGGTGTCATCAACAACATAAACAATCAGGGCCGCCGAATTCTTCAATGGGAGGAGCCTCTGGAAGGACATCCGCTATCCGAGGTTCTCGGCCAACAAATAAATATTAATAAATTGATGCGTGCAGGATTCGATTTTGTTGATCGGGAGGTTTTTATCCATGCACCGAGCCGGCGTATACACCTGATATGCACAGCCAAACCCATTCTGGATTCGGCGGAGAAGATCCAGGGTATCATCCTTGTCTTTAACGAGATCAAGCGGATCCGAAAGCTTCTTAATGAAATGGCCGGCACCCAGGCACGATTTACCTTTGAAGATATCATCGGTGTGAGTCCTGCGATTCAAGAAACCAAGCGGATGGCGATGATCGCCGCTTTGAGCAAGTCGTCCATTTTGCTGCTCGGTGAAACCGGCACGGGAAAAGAGCTTTTCGCTCAGGCGATACACAACCACAGTGCCCAGAAAGAACATCCTTTTTTGGCCATCAATTGCGGCGCCATTCCGCGTGAACTGCTCGAAAGTGAACTGTTTGGTTATGTTGAAGGCGCATTTACCGGGGCTCTCAAGGGGGGTCGACCGGGAAAATTTGAGTTTGCAGACGGCGGGACGGTGTTTCTTGATGAGATCGGTGACATGTCAACGGACATGCAGGTGAAGCTGCTGCGGGTGCTTCAAACCGGTGAGGTTTGCAGAGTCGGTGACCACAAATCGACAACGATTGATATCCGGATCGTAGCGGCCACCAATGTCCAGCTAAAGCAGGAGGTTGATCGCAAAAATTTCAGGGAAGACCTTTTTTACCGTCTCAATGTCTTTCCCATCACGATCCCGCCGCTCAGAGAAAGACCGGATGATATCACGCTCCTGGCAAATCGCATTTTGAGTCGTTGTGCGCAAGTCGCAGGAAAACAGGGCGTGCAGTTTACACAGGAAGCCAAACAGACACTTTACAATTATGAGTGGACGGGAAATGTCAGGGAATTGGAAAACATAGTTGAAAGGGCGGTCAATCTGGTCGAAGGAGATATGATCGGGTCGGATCTATTGGGGATTGTCTCTGCCCCTGCTGGAAAGCATGCCGTCAAAAACCGGCGCGGGTTACGCCTGGCAGAAGTGGAAAAGCAGGCCATTTCGGAAATCCTTCAGGAAATGAAATTTAACCTGTCCAGGGCGTCCAAATCCCTGGGCATTTCCAGGGCAACTTTATATAA
>JAOZUU010000035.1 GCA_029938515.1 Desulfobacterales bacterium
TAACGCCGTGAAATTGATTTTCTGAACGTCTATTGGTCTTTCTCCTTGTTTGTCGCCTCAATAACCTTTACCGCCAGCTGGCTCGGCACTTCCACGTAATGAGAAAAATCCATGGTAAAAACACCGCGACCACCGGTGATGGATCGAAGGTCCGGCGCGTAAGTTAGAAACTCGGCCATGGGGACCTGAGCCTTGATCACCTGATTTTTTCCTTCGTTGTCCATTCCCATGACGCGACCGCGACGGCCGTTCAGATCACCCATGATATCACCCATGTATTCATCCGGTGTCGTGATGGTTACATTCATGATCGGTTCCAGCAGAACCGGTAATGCATCGGCCACGGCTTTCTTGAAGGCCAGTGAGCCGGCGATTTTAAACGCCATCTCCGATGAATCGACGGCATGAAAAGAGCCGTCATTCAGAGTGACCCTGAAATCCACGGCCGGATAACCGGCCAGAACGCCTTTTTCGGCTGACTCCACGATACCTTTTTCCACCGCCGGAATGTAGGTTTTAGGTATGGCGCCGCCCACAATACCGTCCACGAATTCAAAACCCTTTCCAC
The DNA here is from genome assembly GCA_029938515.1 of Desulfobacterales bacterium. Lineage (GTDB taxonomy): Bacteria > Desulfobacterota > Desulfobacteria > Desulfobacterales > QNYZ01 > QNYZ01. The sequence continues at coordinate 569 of JAOZUU010000035.1, forward strand.
GGGGCAGCGGCTCCATGTCAATCCAGCAGTCACCGAATTGTCCATGCCCGCCCGTTTGTTTTTTATGTTTACCCTGCGCGCGTACCTTCTTTTTAATGGTCTCGCGGTAGGGAATTCTGGGAAGGGCGAGTTCCACCCCGACATTGAATTTGCGTTTTAACTTATCAACGCCGACTTCAATATGAATCTGTCCCGCTCCCGATATAATCGTCTGCCGGGTTTCCATGTTCCTTTCCAGTTTCAGGGCGGTATCCTCTTCCAGTAATTTTCCCAGAGAAGTAAAAATTTTGTCTTCATCACCCTTCGATTTGGGCGATATCGCATAGGAGATGAGGTTGGGTAACGGTTCGGCGCAAGTAAATTTGATTTTATCGGTTTCATCGCACAAAGTATCACCGGTCTTGGTTTCTTTTAACTTCGCCACCGCCACGATGGCACCCGGACCGGCACCGTCTATCTGTTTCTGCTCCTTACCGGTGACCGCCAGTAACTGGTTGAAACGTTCCTTGGTTTCCTTGCTGGTATTATAGAACGTCCCGTCACCTCCCAGTTGACCGGATACGACTCGAAAAATGGACAGCCGTCCCGCGTAAGGGTCAGCCACGGTTTTAAAAACAAAGGCGGAAAACGGTGCCTCCGCGATCGGCTGACGTTCAATCTCGCCATCGCCGGATAAATCAATTCCGCTTTTACTTCCCCGATCAACTGGAGAGGGAAGATCGGCAGTGATCGTATTCAGCAGCAAATCGATACCGATATTACCCGTGGCCGATCCGCACAGAACCGGAACGAACAGTCGGGCCAGGGTTCCCTTGCGAAGCGCGATCTTTAGTTCATCGTCAGTGAGGGTCTCGCCTTCAAGATATCGTTCCAGCAGTTCATCATCCGTTTCAGCGATATTTTCCACCAGGGTTTCCCGCTCAATCTCCACCTCATCCTTCATTTCAGCCGGCATATCGGTCTCGACAGCCTTGCCGGCATTATCGTAAATATACGCTTTCATCGCGACCAGATCGACAACCCCCTTAAATTCATCTTCCTTGCCAATGGGAAGCTGAATCATAATCGGTTTGGGCTTAAAGATCTTTTGGGCCTCCCCAAATGCACGACGAAAACTGGCCCGTTCCCGATCCAGTTTGTTAATGAAAATAACACGGGGTAGATCGAATTCATCGGCAAAATCCCAAGCCTGTTCCGTCTGGACTTTCACCCCGTCCACACCGTCTACAACAACGACCGCTCCATCGGCGGCTTGCAGGCATAATCGGGTATCACTGAAAAAGTTTTGATCTCCAGGAGTATCGATCAATGTAACGGTATGCTCATTCCACTCGATCTGATGAAACGCCGTGCTGATACTTGACTGCCGTTTAACCTCCTCAGGTTCAAAATCCATGGCCGTATTTCCGTCTTCAACTCGTCCCTGACGATTAATGACTCCGGTATTAAACAGCAGGGCTTCCGATATGGAGGTTTTACCAGCGCCACCATGGCCTACCAGCGCAACATTCCGCAATTTCTCGATGGCTTCAGTCATCTATTCTCCTTCCTGAAAAATAATGGATACTCAAAAGGCTCTATTTATTAATTTTAACGGGAAAAATCAAGGACAAATTCCATGTAAATCGTCATGCCGAATTCCGAATGAAGGGTGTTCATGGATTTCGCAGGTGCATAAAAAACTCCCGGTTCCCCTTGGGCCCAAGAATCGGGGATGGGATCGGGTGATGGCAAATAAGACCCAGTTTTCGAAAAATTCCGGTCAGGTTGTCCAGGACCATTCGATGCCGGGCCGGATCACGGACAACCCCTTTTTTTCCTACCTGTCCCTTACCCACCTCAAATTGGGGTTTAACCAGAGCCAGTATATGGCCTTGGGGTTTCAGGAAGGGCAGGGCGGCGGGTACAACAATTTTAAGTGAAATAAAACTCGTGTCGATAGCGATAAGGTTCACCGGCGGGATGGCATCCGGAGGCATGTGCCGGATATTGGTCCTTTCCATCACAATCACCCGGGTATCCTGGCGTAAAGACCAAGCCAGCTGGCCATATCCGACATCCACGGCGAATATTCGTTCGGCTCCATGCTGGAGCAAACAATCGGTGAATCCTCCGGTGGAGGCGCCCACATCCAGGCACCAGAATCCGCTCACATCCACTCCGAATGTCCGGATTGCCTTTTCAAGCTTCAGCCCACCCCGGCTGACGTAAGGAATATCGGACCCTTTCAGCTTGATTTGCTGATGCCGGTCGACCAGATGACCGGCTTTATCCATAGGCCGGCCATCCACCAGTACCTTTCCGGCCAGAATGAGCGCCTGGGCACGTTGTCGGCTCTTGACCAGACCCTTCTCAACCAACAAACGATCCAGACGTTCTTTTTTAGAAACCTTTAAAGAGTGCGCCTTTTTGCCCAGTTTCGGCGTCAGGCTCAAGATTTAATCCTCGAAATATTCAATGTATTTTTCAAGTGTCTTAAACCATGATGAACTTGTAAAGTCCAAATTCGTCATACCGGACCTGACCCGGTATCCAGAACATACTGAAGTAACTGGATTCCGGACGTAGTTGATCCCGGTCTGTGAGCGGGGCCGGAATGACGTCTTAAGGGATTTTCAACTTTTTACGACGCCATCAAATCGTGGGCAGCTTTCACGATTGCATCGGCGTCGACCTGGTATTCACTTCTTAATTTTTTCTGAGCGCCATGGGGTACAAATATATCATCAACACCGATCCGTCGTACCTGGAACCCGCTAAATCCTGCATCCGCCAGGCTTTCGAGCACGGCACTACCGAAACCGCCCATGCGAACATTCTCTTCCACGGTGATGACCCGTGGAATCTTTTTTACTAACGCCAGGATGGATTCAATGTCCAGAGGTTTGACGAAACGGCAGTTAACCACCGTAGCCTTAATGTTTTCTTTCAAAAGACGCCGGTGGGCACCCATGGCCTCGACGACGCCGCGACCGATGGCAAAAATCAATAAATCATCTCCCTTGGTAAGCGTTTCCGATTGTCCTATTTTTAACGGTTGGATCGGCTTGTCGATCACGACGCCCTGGGATATGCCACGGGGGTACCGGATGGCAACCGGGCCATTATGAGACAATGCGGTCACAATCATGCGACGCAGTTCGTTTTCGTCCTTGGGTAACATAATGGTCATATTCGGCAGGCATCGGAGATAGGAAAGATCGAATAATCCGTGATGGGTGGGGCCGTCTTCACCTACAATACCGCCTCGGTCCAGTGCGAAAATCACCGGGAGGGATTCGATACACACATCGTGAAGGACCTGATCATATGCGCGTTGCAAAAAGGTCGAATAGATCGCCACCACCGGTTTGAAGCCTTCCGTCGCCATCCCGGCCGCAAAAGTGACCCCATGAGGCTCGGCAATGCCCACATCGAAAAAACGATCGGGAAAGCGCCTGGCAAAATCAACCAATCCGGTCCCTTCCGGCATGGCGGCGGTGACAGCGACGATTCGATCGTCTTTCTCAGCCAGCTCCACCATGGTTTGGCCAAAAACTTCGGTGTAGGAGGGTGGGGCGGCCTCTTTGGGCGTACAGGTACCGGTCTCGACCTCGAATTGACCACAACCATGAAAATAGATCGGGTTTTTTTCAGCCGGCGCGTATCCCTTGCCTTTGTGGGTGTTGATATGAAGCAGCACCGGCTCATCGATGTTCTGAATATTATCGAGAATATCGATTAAGTGATCCATGTTATGGCCGTTAATGGGACCGAAATACTCAAAATTAAACGCCTCGAAAAGCATTCCCGGCGTAACGAAGGTTTTAAACGATTCCTCCGAACGTTTGGCAATCTGGTACACATCGTCCCCGATTCCAGGCAGTTTTTTTAAAAATTCACCGAAATTTTTACGCATGGACTGGATACGGACGGCGGAGAATGTCCGGCTCATTAACGAGGAAAGGGCGCCCACATTGGGTGCAATGGACATTTCATTTTCATTCAGGATAACGATCAGGTCTTTGTGAATATCCCCGGCCTGGTTCAATGCTTCTAAGGCCAGCCCGGCCGTCATGGAGCCATCCCCGATCACGGCGATGGCCTTGGCCGAATCCGATTTAATTCGTTTGGCACAGGCGATACCCAGCGCCGCGGAAATGGACGTGCTGCTGTGACCTGTTGTAAAGGCATCGTGGGGGCTTTCACTTCTTTTGGTGAATCCGGATAACCCTTTGAACTGGCGTAAGGTGTGAAAACGATCCTGACGGCCGGTCAGCAGTTTGTGGGCATACGCCTGATGACCCACATCCCAGATAATTTTATCCCGGGGGGAATTGAAGACGTAGTGCAAAGCGATAGTCAGTTCCACGACACCCAGGCTTGAGGCCAGGTGTCCGCCATTTTTAGAAACCACCGTCACAATTTTCTGACGTATTTCACTGGCCAGGGTTACCAGATCGGACCGGGAAAGCGTTTTAATATCTTCTGGTGTTTCGATTGTTTCGAGGATCGTCACCTAATCGGGTCTCCTTTAGGGCCGCGGAAAAAATTAAATCCACCATCTTACTTGTCTTTTTGCCCGTGTTCCGCGTTACGTCGCTGGTTACATACAACCAGTATGAAACCAGCGACGCGCCTTGAACACAAACAAAAATCCGGCGTTATCCCGGTGGATTTTATTTTTTCCGAGGCCCTTACCTTTTTCGTTCGATAATATACCTTGCAATCATCCGCAAGGGTTCAGCGCTATAATCAAATGATGCCAGAACTGCAAGAGCGCTACAGACCAATTCGCCGGCTAAAGCCTTGGAGGCATCTAATCCCAGAAGGGCAGGGTAGGTATTTTTTTTGCGGACCGCATCGGTTCCCACCGCTTTTCCCATCCGGTCAGGATCTCCCTCCACATTGAGGATGTCATCGGCTACCTGGAAAGCCAATCCGATATAATCGGCATAGTCCGTGAGCGCTACTATTTTTTTTGAGGCACAACCGGCCAGTTGTGCACCGGATTCAACGGCGACATTAATCAATGCGCCGGTTTTAAGCGCGTAAAGTGATTTGAGCTTATCCGGAGATAATGGTTTTCCTTCGAACCGGATATCCCGCATCTGACCCTCAATCATCCCGCAATATCCAGCTGCTCGGGCAATCATCCGGATCACCTTCAACCGAATTTCAAGATCAGATGAATGGGTATCATCGGGGTTTGCCAGAATTTCAAAAGCCAGGGTGAGGAGGGCATCTCCGGCCAGAATCGCCGTTGCTTCGTCAAAGGCGACATGACAGGTCGATTTTCCCCGCCGCAGGCGGTCATCATCCATGGACGGCAAATCGTCGTGGATTAGCGAATACGTGTGGATCATTTCCAGGGCGCATGCGGCCGGCAGTACATCCTTATAGTTACCGCCGGCCGCTTCGGCCGCAGCGATACACAGAATCGGTCGAAGTCGTTTTCCACTGCCTATCAGAGCGTATCGCATGGCTTCAACAATACGCCTGGAAGGATCGGATGATCGTAAAAGATTATTTAGCTCGGCATTGATTATTTCCCGCCGGGCGGTCAGATAATCGTGCAGATGGAAAGATGGCCGCGACGTCAAATTGATTTGTTCCCTGAGTTTTCATCAGTATCGAGATCAAGCTGTTTTTCCACAATCTCATCCGCGTCATTTTTCATAAGGACGGTTATCCTTTTTTCCATTTCATTGAGTTTTTCAGAGCAAAATTTCGATAACTTGATCCCATCCTCGAAATTTTTAATGGCGGCATCCAAAGATGGATCTCCGGATTCCAGGTCCTGGACAATCTGTTCCAGCTTTTCCATCGCCTGTTCGAAAGTTTGTTTTTTTGCCATGACTTAAAGTTCCTTAACCCGGATAAACCGGAAAGAATAGCCACAAAGGTACCAAGACACAAACAATAAATGTTTATTATAATCCAAATTCGTGTCCTGGTGCCTTGGTGGCAAAAATATTAGATCCTAAATCAGATATTAAATTTATCTTGTACGTTTACCTTGAGCAACCCCTTGGCCAATAAAATTTCTAAGTGTTGATTTATTTCCACCCTATCAGCATTCATTATAACTTGTTGTTCACCTTTGTTGACGGTTCGGGTGATGCTGTAGCCACGTTGAAGAATGGCCATGGGGTTCAATGCAGCCAGGGCGCCTTCTATACATTTTAGACGGTATTGCTTGTTGTTTATGTATATTTCCTTTAACTTCAATAAGTTTTTGTATGTAGAATGATTAATATCTTTATATTTATGCACATAACTTATTGGATTAACGTTTTTTAATCTGAAATTGACCAGCGATGCACGATGGCGTTCCGTGTGCAGGCTTTGGAAGACCCAAGTTGTCATCCGGTTGGTATGATGGTCGATTTTAAGGTGTAATTCCTCGATACGGTGCCTGGGGCTTTTTATAGATTTGGTCAGGTATTGCAGATCTTTACGATTATCCGTAATATAACGTTGGATTGATCTCTCCATGTCATATTTAACCCTTTGTATTCTCTTGACAATATCTCTTTTTTCCGGGACAATAAGTTCAGCGGCGGCGGATGGTGTCGGAGCACGAAAATCGGCAGTAAAATCGGAGATAGTATAATCCACTTCATGACCCACGGCGGAAACAATGGGAATACGTGATGCATATATGGCCCGGGCAACGATTTCGGAATTAAATGCCTGAAGGTCTTCGAGTGAGCCGCCGCCCCTCGCCAGGACAATAATTTCCGCCTGGGCGTGTAAATTCAGCATTTCAATGGCCGCGCCTATTTCCTTTTCCGCCTCAATTCCTTGTACCTTCGCAGGCGCGATAATCAAACGGATGTTTTCAAAGCGCCGGAATAGCACATTCATCATGTCATGGATAACGGCACCGGATAGAGAAGTGACTACTCCGATGATTCGCGGCATTAAGGGCAAGGGTGATTTGTGACGCGTGTCAAACAATCCTTCTTTTTCCAGCCGCTTTTTTAATTGTTCAAAGGCGATCTGAAGAGCGCCTACACCGGCTGGTTCAATATATTCCAGAATGATTTGATAAGTTCCGCGCGGTGCATATACGCTGATTCGGCCCAACCCGGTTACTTCGAGACCATTTTCGAGGTCAAATTTTAGGTTTTTTGCCGGGCCGCGAAAAATTACTGACTTTATCTGTGAGGATTCGTCCTTTAAATCAAAATAGCAATGCCCTGACGCGGGAATATAACGATTCGTAATTTCGCCGGTAATCCAAACAAACGGAAATTCTTCCTCGATCATATCCTTGATCTTTTCAGTCAGCCCGGAAACCGTATATATCTGCCTGTTGATGGTGTCTTTCATATAAGATTCTATTTAACGTCTGATAATGTATATTATGTAAACTTTAAGAAAATATAGATAACAGGGCCATCTAAGCTGTGCTAACCGTCCTCTTTCGTCCCGTAATTGAATAAATCGCGGATCGCGGGAACGATATAGATATCATCAAGGGAAAATGTGCGCAGGCAGTCAACCAGGACATCGATCTGGTCATCCTTGGACATATGCTTATCAAGAACGATTCGTTTTTTTCCTTTAATTCTGCATACACCGCTTTTTACAGGAAAGCCGGAGATTTTAAGATTTTGCACTGACACGTCGATCCCGAGTTTTTCGGCTAAATCAACAAGATGTTGGTATATTTGATCTGGTTTCATCCTGAATCCGTGACGGAAAATATCTAAAAAGGAACGTTTTTTAAAAGATTTCTACTTGAAATACCCGCAGGTTGTACTATATTGATCGTAAATAATAAACGAATAAGGAGGTCTTTCGAATGGAGACAGCTCAATACCAGACAACCCAAACCCAGGTACGGGTCAATACCTTTGTACGCTCCGTATACAACTGGATGGCCATTGGCCTTGGATTGACCGGATTGGTCGCCTATTATGTTGCCAATAACGAGTCCCTGTTGCGGATCATTTTCGGGAACCAGATGTTTTTTTTCGGTTTGATCATCGGTGAACTGGCCATGGTTTTTTATTTGAGTGCCCGGATTAGCAAACTGCAGCCCTCAACGGCTACGGGATTATTCCTGTTTTATGCTTTTTTAAACGGTGTTACCCTGTCCGCTATTTTCCTCGTGTATTCCCGAACGAGTATTGCATCCACCTTTTTCATCTGCGCGGCGACCTTTGCCGCCAGCAGCGTGTTCGGCTGGGTGACCAAACGCGACTTGACCGGTATGGGGAATTTCCTGTTCATGGGCCTGATCGGCATCATCATTGCCTCTGTTGTCAATATGTTTATGAAAAGCAGCGGGATGAGTATGATCATCAGCTATATCGGAGTGATCGTCTTCGTTGGCTTAACCGCCTATGACACCCAGAAAATCAAGACCATGGCCATGTCCCAACCGGCCGATATCGATGCTGGCGTGGTTCGAAAAGGCGCCATCATGGGGGCCCTTTCCCTGTATCTCGATTTTATCAATCTCTTTCTCATGATGCTGCGAATATTCGGCGGAGGAAGGGACTAAAAATTGACGATTGGTGATTGAAGATTGACGATTAAAAAAATTGTATCACGCCATAGGCGTGACAGGATAAAAAACCCCGCATTTATTGGATGCGGGGTTCTTTTATTCAGGATGCTTCCCCGATCGTTTTTGAAACCACGTCGGCAATTTTACGGCAATATCGCTCTGTTATTTCTGAATTGGGGCCTTCTACCATGACCCGACACATTGGTTGCGTCCCGGAATAACGGACCAGCACCCTGCCCCGTGTATTTAATTCCAATTCCACTTGCGAGATAACCTGCCGGAGCGCCATTAACTCATTTAAATCAGGCTTGGATTTGACCGATACGTTTATAAGTATCTGGGGGGCGACGGTCATTATTCCGGCAAGTTCGGAAAGTGGCTTATGCTGTCCCACCATCACTTCCATGAGACGAAGCGCCGACAACAATCCATCTCCGGTGGTATGTTGATCTAAAAAAATAATATGCCCCGAATCCTCACCACCGAGTGCAGCACCAGTGGCTCTCATCTTTTCCATCACCCGGCGATCACCCACATCGGTGGTTTCATGATCGATTCCCATCCGATCAAGCGCCATTGTTAATCCAATATTGCTCATGATGGTGCTAACAACCATGTTATTCCGTAATTGACCCTGTGATTTCATATAATTTGCACAAATAGCCAGGATTTGATCACCTGTCAGCACATGACCGGTTTCATCCACAGCTGCCAGGCGGTCTCCGTCCCCGTCAAACGCCACTCCCAGGTCCGCGCCCGTCTCCCTCACTTTTTGAGCCAGAACCCGGGTATGTTCCGAGCCACATTCAGCATTGATATTTTTTCCGTCCGGGTGGATGAAAAGGGATGTCACGTCGGCCCCTAAGGATTCAAATAATACCGGTGCGATCCGATATGTTGCGCCGTTGGCGCAGTCGATCACCAATTTCAGGCCATCCAGGTCATGTTTTTTCGGCCAGCATTGACATAAAAAATCAAGATATTGATCTTCGGCATCCGGCAATTGGATGATTCGACCGATTTCCTGATTGGGTTTTGCAGTCTTATCCGATCCCTCATCCAGAATACCGCTTTCGATTTTGGCTTCAATTTGATCGGATAACTTATACCCATTCCCGTCAAAAATCTTGATGCCATTATCAAAGTAAGGATTGTGAGAAGCTGAAATGACGATTCCAGCCACAGCTGTATCCGTATTGGACGACAAATAGGCGATCCCCGGGGTTGGAATTATTCCTGCGTGTAACACATTAACTCCGCAAGAGCATATTCCGGAATTAATTGCAGATACGATCATATCACCTGAAGCACGCGTATCGGCTCCTATCAGGATATGCGCCCCCGGCTGATTACCAAAAACGACCGCCACGGATCGTCCAATCCGTACAATCATTTCCGGTGTCAGTGGATAATGGTTCGCTTTACCCCGGATGCCGTCGGTTCCAAATATTTTTCCCATAATTAAACGTCTCGTAATTTTCTACAACTGGATGAAAATAAAAGGTGTGTTTTGCGGTTTACGTTTTGGATCAATCACGGAATAATGGAATATTGGAACGATGGAATAGTGGGTTCTCCAAGGAAACTATCTATTTTAAACTTTACTGTTCCGCCTTTGGCGGACCATTTTTCCAATATTCCAGCATTCTCCGCCATAGGCGGATGAGTGAAGCGAATTAACTTGAGCCTATTTCCGGATCTTACCTGAATCCATTTCCAATGACGGTATTTTTCTCAACAATTCCTGAACCACCTGATCAACGATGCCTGTCAACCATCGGGTCCCCTCCCCTTTTGCACCGGATTCCATCATACCGATTGTTCGGATATAATCCTTGTCGGTTTTCTCAACGATCGGTAAAAGGGTTTGAAAAAACCGGTCCCGGATCGCTTCATCACCCGTAACCGATTGGCGGAATCGATCAAGTCTTTCCATTATGGCCGCCTGATGTATGATTAAATCCTGATGATGGCGTATGTTCGCGGGGGGCTCCTGACCACTTAATTTTTGGTTGCTTTTCTCGAGCGATGCCGGCAGCAGCGAGATAAAATGATCCAACCGTTGAATCCGCTCCTCAATGGCCATGGCCAGCTTTTCTACCAATCCTTCAAAGAGCGGTAACGGAAAAATATCCGATATAAATAATGATCGAACATGCCGGTACCACTGCATCAGGGCCAGTAAATTGGCGATATAGACAAAGTTATTCGAGATAATGCGTTTCACATTCGGATAGATACCCTTTCGAAACGGCAACCGCCCTCCCCTGCCAACCGAACCGACGAGTAAATTACCGGAATCGGTTACGTCCTTGCGATAAATCGATCCGGCCGCGATGATATTACCAAAGTCAATGCGACACGGTCCCACCAATCCACCCTGGCCTCCCAGGAAGATAGGTGGTTGATCAAGCATGACCCCCCCGGGAACATCTCCCAGCAATGACGGAGTCGCCTTGTCCTGGTTGGGTGTGTAGTTAAAATGAATATATGAACTGCCCACTTCGCTGTGATCCTTGCGGCTGGTACCGCCGGCCATGAAACAATCACAAAAATTAATCAGGCTGCCGAGGGTGACGAATGGGAATAAGATAGTCTGTTTTAATGCCACGGTATGGGCGACATTGGCCTGCTCTTCCAGGATCGTTCCCTCGCGGACATGTGTCCCCAGACCCATTTGGTTTTGTCCCAGAAACAC
>JAOZUU010000437.1 GCA_029938515.1 Desulfobacterales bacterium
GAAAAAGGTATTCTTTGCCCTTTGCTTTTTTCCAATGCATGCCGCCACGATAGGTACGGTTCTTAGTAAATGCATCCATATAAGCCTCATGCAACTGGGCCGCGTCAATGTAAATTCGTCTTTGATCATCATTTATTTCATAGGGCTTCATTTTGTTTTCCATCATTTTTGTAAAAATTCAAATTTGAAGGAAAACAATGGCCCAAAACAGGGGTCGCTTTGAAATAAAAATGGTTTTCCTTCATTACATCAATTATCATTAAATGAAGGAAAACATCGGTCAAGTCAAGGTATTAATACAACAATTATGATGGGAAATACCGGCTTGAAAATTATATCTCCATTTCTTATACATTACCAAACGGAGTAACTGATGAAACCAACTTTCGCGGATTCCGGTAAAAGAAAACATGAAGCCCTAAAGCAAGTAATATAAAGTCCCGGAAAAGCAATGGCCCGGCAAAGGTCGCTTGACCGCTCGAGTTTATCGAAAAACAGCCGCAGTCAAATTCATGGCCTCGAATTAGATTTATGGAAAGAGCGATTATAAAGACCAGAAGCATACCATTGACGATCAGTGCGGCGGAACGTGGATAAAGCCCGAGAATCAGGGCCAGCCCTGCGACAAGCTCCAAGAAAGGTACAATAATGGCAATTAAGTTGATGAACACGGCGGGGAAAAGGTCATACCCATAAATAATCTTTGCAAAAACAGCCGGCGCCAGAATTTTGTTATAACTGGCATAAATAAAGGTTACGCCAAGAATCCAGCGTGCGGCCAGCTCAACCCAGCTGTTACCAAAGAAGGTTTTGAAGGGTTCATTCAATTGGATATCCTTCTGCTTTCCATCCCGGAAAGCCGTCGATAAAAACATTTATCTCCGTATATCCAAACGCCAAAAGAAGCTGTGCCAGCCGGTGGCTGTCCTCGCAGGTCCTGCCCGAACAATAGGTTACAATGGCTTTTTCAGACGAATACTCTTCCAGAAACACATCGATTTTTTCATCAAACTCACCCACCGGAAGAGAAACTGCTCCTTTGATGTGTCCTTCTTCATAGTCATCCCGGGAGCGGGCATCAACAAATACGAATTTTCCGCTGTCATACAATTTCCTGGCCAGGGTTACGTCGCCAATTTCAAGATCGGTGATGACAATATCGTTTTTTTCTTTTGCAGTAATCACGCCCTGGATGATATCCTACTGACCCACCAAAGCGATGCCCCCCGGCGAGAAATAATTAACTGCAAAAGCGATAATTACTGCAACGCCGAACAGGATACCTGTTTGTTTTGCCGTTTTCATGGATGGTGTTTGTATTTCCAAAATTCAAGAAATTGGGTTTTAACTCAATTAAAATTATTGGCTAATATAGAGATATTGCAGGATTTGTCAATTTGATTCGTGTATACCCATTTTCATTACCGGTTTAACTTTCAGATTATTATTCCGGTAAACGTAATAAGCTCAATGAAAGTAATATTAACCACTTGACAACAATTAAATATTTATTAGCTTAATATTAAGCTAATAAATATCGGTGTAACTATGGGTTCCAAAAAAGCGCTTACAAAAAATCAACGGCTCGTCCTGAATACTTATACCAAGATGATGCGTGCGACCAATTCCGTCACAATGGGGATGCATAGGCATTTGGCCGATCACAGGCTCACCGTCAGCCAATTCGGTGTTCTGGAAGCTCTCTACCATATAGGGCCGTTATGTCAGCGGGATATCGGTAATAAGATACTGAAAACCAGCGGTAATATCACCCTGGTGATCGATAACCTTGAAAAACGCCACCTGGTAAAAAGAACAAAAGATGAAAATGATCGTCGCTATATGACGGTTAAGCTGACGAAAAAAGGAAAAAAGCTGATCAGTAAGATTTTCCCGCTCCACGCCCGAATCGCGGAACAGGTATTTTCCAGTATTACAACGGAACAAATGGATATGCTGGGGAAAATCATGAAGGTTCTCGGTAAGGCCAGCAATTGATTCGAGCTGAGTACGGGGAACATTTTGATAAAACAATGAATGACGGTTTCGTAAAATACTGGATACCGGACGTGTCACGGCGAAGCTGAAAAGCGAAGACTGATCAAGTCCGGCATGATGGGTGTGGAATTTTTTACGAGTTCATCAACAATGGACCCATCTGCCTATCAGGTAAGAGGAGGATATCATGGAAAAGATAAACGAATTTAATGAAATGATGCCGGAAATGCTAAATACTTTAATGAATAAAAATAACGGTATTATCCTTATCAATGTGTTGCCCCAGGAAGTATATGATCGAAAGCGCCTGCCCGGATCTAAAAACGCCTGCGTATTTGAAATAACCTTTCCGGACCAGATCGCATCCATGATTAGCGGGAAATATAACCAAATCATTTTATATGGATCAAGTGACAGATCCAAAAATGCTGTCACCGCGGCCGAAAAGCTGGTGCGGATGGGGTATCATGAAGTTTATGTGCTTGCCGGCGGAATGGAGGCATGGCAGGCAGCGGGGTTTGCTTTGGAAGGAACGGATACCGAAAACCATGACGATGCCCAGATGAAAATGCACTTTAAGGATGGCACCTATGTTGTTGACACGAAAAAAAGCGGCATTGAATGGACCGGCCGAAATCCGAACACGACCCATTTCGGGACATTGGCTTTTAAAAACGGCCGGATCTTGGTGACAGACGGTCTGATCGGCGGAACATTCGACATCGATATGCGATCGATTAAAAACATCAGCCTCGAAGGAGATGAAATGCAGCCGGTGTTGATCGACCACCTTGAATCCGACGATTTTTTCTTTGTCAGGATGTTTCCAAAAGCCACTTTCACGATCAAAAAGGCCAAACCGCTTGATGAGCCAACCCTTACGGCACCGAATTTCAAGTTTACTGGCTCGCTTAAGTTACGGGGGCTTACCCGAGAAGTGGAATTCCCGGCCACGGTGAACCTGTTAATGGACAATACGATCGGGATCGAAGCCCATTTTGATATTGACCGAACAAAGTGGGATATTATTTATGGGTCGAGTCGCTTTTTCGAACATCTCGGTATGCACCTGGTCTTTGATTTGATCAGTATCCAGTTGCGAATTATAGCCATAATAAACTAAAAGAGGGGGCCGGATGGCCCCCTCTTTTTTCGTTATGCATGCCAATTGTTAGATACAGACTACTTCCGTCCGATATACTCATTATACGTCATAGCCACCGTCCGGTAAACCAGATGGCCTAATTTTGAAAAGGGCGTATATGCAAACAGGGCCCATACAAACAGCAAATGGAAAAAATAGA
>JAOZUU010000036.1:0-1415 GCA_029938515.1 Desulfobacterales bacterium
TATGAAAGGAATATAAACATAAAACGTGCTGCCATGATCGGGCTTGCTTTCAACCTGGATCATTCCATCATGGGCTTCGACGATACTTTTAACAATGGGCAATCCCAAACCGGTGCCGATAATGTATCGTGTTTTTTCGTTTTTTACGCGATAGAATCGGTCGAAAATTCGCCCCAACTCCTCCTCCGCAATCCCCAGACCGGTATCGCTGACACGGATGCACAGGTGATGCTTTTCCAGACGGGCAGATACGGTGATCTTCCCTTCTCCGGGCGTGTAGTTGATCGCATTGGTAATCAGGTTGGTAAGCACCTCTTCCATGTTTTGTCTGTTTGCCAGTACCGGCGGTAAATCCGGCAACGGATCGAGTTTGAGTTGAATCCCTTTTGCCTGTGCTTTAGGTTGATGAAAATCAACCTGGTCTTTTATAACCTCAGTCATATCACATTCGATTTTTTCTAAGACTATCAATCCAGCCTCGCGCGAGGCCATATTCAAAAGCTCGGAAGAAAGGGAAACGAGTCCATTGATTTTCTCTGAGGCCCTGCCCAGAATTTCACTTTGTTTTTGGGTAACGTCACCGGCCAATCCATCCTGAATCACTTTAATCTGCGCCATGACCGAGTTCATGGGGCTTCGGATTTCATGTGCAACCATTGACACAAAGTCAGCCTTGCGCTGATTTATCTCCTTTAAGTAGGTGATATCACTTAAAACGGTAATGGTTCCCAGATTCCGGCCGACCCTGTCCCTGATAGGGCGACATTTGACAACATATGTAGCTTTTTTATCTTCTCCATTCCCTCCGATGCCCAGCTCTTCGGTCAGTTCGGTGAGGACATCCGCGGTCGTGGAAAGGGCACTCTCAATCATTTGTTGCAGTTGTTCATTTTTGATCAGCTCCGTAAACGGATGACCGATGATATCATCGCCCTGAAAGCCCATTATCTTCATGAAGGCCGGGTTGGCCAGCACCACCTTTTTTTCGGCATCCGTAACCATGACTCCATTGGCCAAAAGATTAATGAGCACGCGCATTCTGGATTTTTCGTTGGCGATGTCTTTAAGCGCGCTGGTGTATTCAATGGCTTTAGAGACCACCACTCTGAGTTGATCCGGAGAGAATGGTTTTGGAATAAAATCAAAGGCGCCTTTTTTCATGGCTTCAATCGAATTTTCGATCGTGGCATAACCGGTGATGACAATAATCGAGGTGTCCGGGTGGCGTGCTTTAACATGTGACAAAACGTCGAAACCCGATAAGCCCGGCATCATCAGGTCCAGCAGGATGACATCAAAATGCGCTTTCTCAATCATTTTCAACCCCTGCTCTCCGTTTTCGGCCAGTACCACCTCAAACCCCTCCGGGGCCAATACTTCACGGGAGCCCTCTCGAATCACCTTTTCGTCATCGA
>JAOZUU010000036.1:1515-11752 GCA_029938515.1 Desulfobacterales bacterium
GTTACACTATGAAACCGTGATTTGTTCATCAGGAACATATAGTGGAAGTTCTATCAAGAACGTGGTTCCCTTGGAACTCATTTCCTTAATTGAAATATGGCCGCCATTTTCTTTTATAATTCCATAGGAAGTACTCAGGCCGAGTCCGGTACCCTTGCCGGTCTCTTTTGTGGTAAAAAAAGGATCAAATACTTTGGACAAACTATCTTCGGGAATACCGCATCCGGTGTCCGATACTTCTATATATGCCTTTTTGTCGGGTTTATTCCGATAGGTCCGAAAGATAAGGCACCCTTTCCTTTCCATGGCGTCGATGCCATTCATTATCAGATTTATAATGACCTGACTGAGCTGATTTTTATCTGCATGAATCAGTATCATCTCTCCAGACATTTCTTTAACGAGCTTTATATTCGAAAAAAGTTCCTGGTCCCGCATAAGGCTCAAGCTATGTTCCACCAGCGAATTGACTTGAAATATTTCTTTAGCCGGACTAGCTTGCCGACTGTATGCCAAAAGGTTTTTTACAATATCCCTGCACCGGCCGGTATCATCGAGCACCGATTCCAAGTATTTCCGAACAAGGTCTTTTTCATCCAGACGTTCCAGCGCCAGGTTTGAATAAAGAAGGATTCCGGTCAAGGGGTTATTGATTTCATGGGCAACGCCTGCCGCCAGTTGACCCAGGGATGCCATTTTTTCCGATTGAGCAACTTGGATTAACACCTCATTTAGTTTCTTTTCCGCTGCAATTTTTCCCCTGAGATCATAAAAAATCCCCGTTGTAGCCACTTCTTCTTCACCCTCATATATAATGGCGCCCGCCACCTCAGCGGGAACGGTTTCACCTTGTGCGTTAATGATATCCACTCGGGAGGCGAACAATTTTCCCTTACCACCAAAACGTTCGCTTTTTAAATTTTTCATGATCTCTTTTGCTTTTCCGGGGGGATATAAGCTCTCTGCGTTTTTTGTTTGAAGGGCTTCTTCCATGGAGAAGCCAAATAAATCTTCAGCCGCCTGATTCATTAACAAAATATTTCCCTTCATGTCTGCAGCGACAATGGCATTGTGAGAGCTTTGGATGACCTTATCCAGGAACTGTCTCATATGGATTGACCTTTTTTCCAAAGAAATCATCCGGGTGACATCGCGGACACACTCCATGATGAATTTGACATTCCCGTTTTCGTCCAGTATCGGGGAAAACATTCGGTCTACCCAAACTTCCTCGTTCCCTTCGGGTTCCATTCGTCTAAAGGTGGAGTGTGCTTTCTTTTCGGCGATCACTTTTGAAAATGGACAGATAGCAGCGGAACAAGGTATGTCCATCTGATAAAAAACATGGTGGCATGTTTTGCCGACGACCCTGTCCAAATCGGTGTTCTTTTTTTTCAAAAAGGCATTATTCGCAGAGATAATGATCTTTTCCGTTGAAAGAATAAGCGCAGGAAAAGGGATGGTATCAAAAATTCTTGTTCTCCAGTCCAATGCTTCGGTGACCGCAATATTTTTCATATTTGTATGACTTTCGCCAGACTTTCAACTCTTTGTAATTCTTTAGCGTTTTAATCCGCCGGTTCTATGGCGGATCACTCGAACCCTTGAATCCTGGACCCCTCGACCCCTCTGGGATAACGCTCGGTCAATTGGAAACAACCCATTTATTTGGCCTTAGCTATCTACAACTAATCGGGAGGTGATCCTTGATTGTTATGGGACCTCAAATGCTTCGGCCAATACCGGCCGGGCCTCATGCAACTTTTTTTCAGGAAATACAATGTAAACGGCGGCCCCGGAGCATACCGTTATTAAAATCGGAACCTCTTGATCGTCCAAAGCCTTAAAAGCTGAATCAGCGATGCCGTACCTGTCCCCAAAATGAGGGCCATGAAAACTGACTAATTCCACTGGAGAAGTTAAATGAACAAAATTTTTAGATTCCAGATCGCTCCTTTTATCAATAGAAGATAATACGCTATCGGCCCAAAACTTCTCAAGTAAAATATACAATCGCAATTTCTGATGCGCCGAATACTTAGCCAGAATCAGATGGAAACCGATATCAAGATCCGCCAATTCCATCAGCCACAGACCCCATTGGGACATTTTCCCCGGTCTAATTGCAATATTCAATAAAGACAAACCGGTAACTTCATTAAACCCATATGTTTTAGGCCTAGGTTCCCAATAAACGGCAATTGTCTCCACGAATTTTTTCCTTATTAATTATCTTTTCTTTTGGATCATATGCACTTCCTGTCGAAAGGGCGCATGGTTCGGTGGCAGGTCCACATATTTCAGAAAAGTTGAAACAGCTTCGTCCAGGCGTGAATAATCCGTGATAAATGTCAGGGAAGAAATGGAGGTTGCCATGCCATACATCGGCAGATGGGCCCCACCCAAAAGATAAAAGGCCAGACCCATCAGCTTCAGGTTCGATCGATGTGGAAACATGGACAAAGCACCGACCGACGATATAAATTCTACATTTTCCTTCAGGTTCGGTTCCTCGGCAACCACCTTTTTTATCCGGTTGATATCATCAGCTTCCACGCAGCACGATACCTGGATTTTTTCTTCCATTCCGGTAAGTAAAATAAAGGGGGCATTTATTTGATTTTGGGATAGATGTCGAAAAAACAGAGACCGGGAAATCTCTGGAGACGAAGCATTTAAGAGATTTATCTGGACCAGTTCAGTACTTAATTTAATACCGTTAACACGTATTTTTTTATTGAAACCTGTTGGGGAGATGCGCATAAGCCTTTAAAGTGTTAAAGGAAGGGGAAGAACTCGCTTCCCCTTTTACCGGAACCATCCATATTAAAAATCTGGGTTTCAATATCGAAAGACGTTGCTCTCCTATTCGAGATTTTCTTTCACAATTTCCATCAGCTTATCCAGATCGATCGGTTTTGGAATAAAATCGTCAGCCAAGGTTGTTTTTCCACCCAAATGGGTGTATTCGGTCGATGTTACGGCATCTCCCACTGCGGTGAGAAGCACCACGATAATATCTTTGTATTGATCGTCCTTTTTCAGCTCATCACACAGCTCATACCCATTTTTTCTTGGCATCATGACGTCCAGGATAATCAGTTCCGGTTGCTCTTCCTTGATTTTTTCCCAGGCCTCTACGCCGTCGTAGGCTTTGGCTACCCGGAAATTATGGCTCTCCACTTTCATGGCAATGGATTCAACCAGATCGGGGTCATCGTCTACGACTAAGATGAGTTGTTTATCGCTCATTAACTTTCCTCCTCCTTGTTTTTAATAGGCTGCCTTTATTATATATTCAACACATTTTTTTTATATAATCAACAACGAAATTAACTGAATTCTTTCGGCCTTGGAAGAAGCCCGGCTCTTTCAACAATCTCGGGGACCTTCTGTTCCCACTCAATGGCCATGATATGGAATCCTTTTACACCCTCAACTTCTTTCAACCGCTCGATCGCTTCGATACTAATCTTAATTCCTTCATCTGCTTGTTTTTCTTTGGGGACACCGGCCATGCGCTTGATAAGCTCATCCGGCACATCCATTCCAGGCACCCTTTTTTTCATATATCTGGCCATCCCTACGGTTTTCATGGGCGTAATCCCGGCCATAATATTGACCTTTTCATGCAGCCCTCTGTCGCGGACGCCATCCATCCATTTCTCAAACTTATCCAGGTTGTAAATGCATTGTGTTTGAATAAAATCAGTCCCCGCCTTGATTTTTTTAGCCAGGCGAGCCACTCGAAGCTCAAATGGGTCCGCAAACGGGTTGGCTGCTGCACCGATATACATTTTGGGCGGATTCAAAATCTCGTCACCACCCTGGAATCTGCCCTTATCCCGCATGTCTCTGACCATCTGAACGAACTGAACGGAATCGATGTCATGCACATTGGCCGCCATGGGGTGGTCGCCAAAGTGGGGATGATCACCCGATAAACAAAGCATGATGTCGATGCCGTGTGCATAGGCACCCAGAATGTCCGCCTGCATGGCCAGCCGGTTACGGTCTCTGGTCACCATCTGAAGAATGGGGTCCATTCCCAATTGTTTGATAAATACACAGGCGGCAAAACTGGACATCCGGACCATGGCGGTCTGGTTATCCGTGACATTGACCGCATCCACATATCCTTGAAGCATCTTGGCTTTTTCTATAATCTTTTCCGCCAAGGCACCCCGAGGAGGTCCACATTCGGAGGTCACCGCCAACTCGCCTGAAGCAAAAACTTTTTCCAGCACACTTTCGGTCTTCATTTTACCAGATCCTCTCTTATTATTTTACGGGGTCCGCCACCACGACCTGTCCGCCAGTCTTTTGCCGCGATATTGTCTTCGTATCGATCTTCCAGCCCCAAGGCTTTCAGCCGATCCCAAATAAGCTGCCAGGCACAATCAATATCCGGATCCACCTCGCACTTGCCGTTTGTGGATCCACCGCAAGGGCCGTTCAACAACTGCTTGGCGCATCGCGCAATGGGACAGATCCCACCGGTCAATGCCAAAACGCATTCTCCGCAGCCCTGGCATCTTTCAACCCAAACACCTTGACGTTCCGAAGCACCCATGAACGTTGTATTCAAAGCCGGAAAAACAGGCTTGGATTTAAACCGGCCGGCAATTTCCTGAACGCCACAACCGCAAGCCATTGACATAACCGCTTCTGCCTGATCAATGTGCGTGACCAGTTCTTCTACATATTCAGGATCGCATTGCCTCTCGAGGGTAATTTCTTTAACATCAAGGGTTTTTCCTTCTTTCATAAATGCCATCTGTAATGCGGAAGATAAAATTCCGACCTCTTTTCTCCCCCCGGCCGAGCATACCGTGACACATTCATTACAACCGACGAGAAGAATGCGGTGGTACGGCCTCAGACATTCAATGAGTTCTTCCATTGGTTTACGTTCAGCAGTGATCATTGTGGTTCACTCTCCTTTTAGCCCCTTGGTTGGTGTCCATACATTATTACGCAGCCGTTTTTGCCTCATTTACGGATTTAACGGGATTGGGCCCCAATTTACGGATTTTTTCCGTTATTTCTGTGGCCGTTTGAGCAAAACGTTCCCCCATTCCCGCCGACATTAAAACCATCTCAACCCGTTCTCCGCCAATGCCGATTTCATCAAGTAACTTCTTTATATAGGCCACCCGTTTGGCAGCGCCTATATTCCCGTTTTTAAAGTGGCAGTCGCCGTCCAGGCATCCGGCCACGTAAACACCGTCAGCCCCCATTTCCAGGGCTTTCATAATGTGAATCGCGTCGACCTTTCCAGAGCAGGGGACCTTTATAATTTTAACATTGGGGGGATAACAAAGCCGTTTACTACCCGCCATATCCGCCGCTGTATAGGCGCAATAATGGCAGCAAAATGCGACAATAACCGGTTCAAAATTTTCCATTAGTTTACCCTTTCCAAAAGTCCGGCCAATTTTGCCAGAATCTGGTCGTCTTCATATTGCATGAGCTGAATGGCCTTAGCCGGGCATTCAGCGGCACATATACCGCATCCATGGCACTGGGCCGGATCGATTTCAGAATATCCATCAGCATTGATAAATGGGATGTTAAAGGGACAGGCCCTCACACAGATCAAACAGGCCGTACACCGCTCCTTATCTACCCGTGCAATAGCGGCGCCAAGATTAAGCGTATCTTTAGCCAGCAGGCAATGGGCCCTGCCCGCCGCCGCCTGGGCTTGGGCGATGCACTCACGGAGTGTCTTGGGCGCATGGGCCGTGCCGGCTACAAAAAATCCCGCCACCGGCAAGTCTATCGGCCTGAGTTTGATATGATCTTCGAGAAAATAGTTGTCACTGGTTTTCGGGATTCGAAATATCCTGCCCAGATCTTCGGTAGATTCTTCATCGGCGATTAACCCCGTACTCAAGCAAAGATAGTCCGCATATACCGATACCTTTCGGTTTAGAATCGGATCATTAAATGTGACCTGAAGTTGTTCGTCCGCAGCCTGCACCTCGGGGGGGGTATCCGCCTCATAGCGGACGAAGATAACGCCTTTTTCACGGGCTTTTTTATAATAATCTTCCTGGAATCCATACGTCCGCATATCCCGATAAAGAACAAAAATTCGGACCGTGGGATTGAGTTCCAATATTCTGAGCGCATTTTTTATGGCAGATTGACAACAAATGCGTGAACAATTGGGGTTTTCCGGGCATCGGGACCCCACACACTGGATCATGATAACGTTGGAAAGATCCTTGATCTTATCCGGTTGATCCTCAAGCATTGCATCCATATCGAGCTGGGTCATCACATTGTTATGTTCTCCCAGAAGATATTCTTTGGGTTGGTTGGGAAGCGCCCCGGTCGCCAAAATGGTAACGCCGTGCTCGATCTGCCGGTAAAACATCTGCGGTGCTATCTGGAACCCGGTTTTAAACATGCCCGGCATACCCGTATGATCCACAATAAACGCATTGGTCAGGATCTCGATCCGATCATTTTGGGTGGTTCTTTCAATCAGATCCTTCATGTAGGCCTGCACATCATCCCCTTCAAGTGTCTTGTGGATATTTTTTGCAACACCCCCCAATTCTCCGGAACGTTCTACGAGATACACCTTAACGCCCATGTCGGCCATATTCAAAGCAGCGTTCATTCCCGTTACACCACCGCCAACCACAAGAACATCCTTTTTCATGGGGAAAACATTGTCCGTAAGCGGATGAGACAGCGCCACACTGGTCACGGCCATACGAATCAGCTCCCGGGCTTTATCCGATGCATCTTCAGGCCGATCAAAGTGAACCCAAGTATCCTGATCCCGTATATTAGCGATTTCAACCAGATATTTATTGAGGCCGGCTCTGCGGAGGGTGTCCTGAAATTTGGTTTCGTGCGTTCGGGGAGAACAGCCGCCGATGACCACCCGGTTCAACTCTTTTTCCCTGATAACGTCTTGAATATGTTTCATGGTCTCCCGGCTGCATCCATACCCGACCATTTCAGATCGTTTAACATCGGCAAGTGTGCCGGCATAATCCGCCAGGTCCTTTGCATTAATCACATCACCGATATTTAACCCGCAGTCACATACAAAAACACCGATTCGGAGAGGCTCCTGGCTGACATCACGTTCAGGGGGAAATTCATCGATACTTTCGATCGGTTCGGAAAGAATACTGATATCCTTGGAAGCACAAAATGCCGCCGCACTGGCCTGGACCATGGTTTCAGGAATGTCCTTGGGACTTTCGAACATGCCGCAGGCATAAATGCCGGGCTTGGAAGTGGACACCGGACTGAAACCACCTGTTTTTGCAAAATGGTGTTCATTCAACTCGATCCCCAGTTTCCCGGCCAGTTCCTGCACATCCTCGGAAATCTTGAAGCCGGTGGACAGTACCACCATATCAAAATCTTCCGTCAGGTTGCTGCCACCGTCATCCGGAGAATAGATAATGGACAGGCGCCCTGTTTCCGAATCATGAAAAACACTATGAGGGCGACTTCTAACAAGACGAATACCGTAATCGTTTTTTGCCCGATTTAAATATAATTCATAGTCCTTCCCGAATGTTCGCATGTCCATATAAAAAATGGTGGTCTCGATGGAGTCTTGAAAGCGCTCCTTGGTGACGATGGTCTCTTTCAAAGCAAACATACAACAGACACTGGAACAATATGATGCAGCGCCCTCGTGGATACTGCGTGATCCCACACACTGAATCCAAGCTATTTTCTTGGGTTGTTTTCCATCTGATGGACGGACGAGCTCTCCCTGGGTGGGGCCGGATGCAGACAATATGCGTTCATATTCCAGGCTGGTAACCACATCGGGGTTGGCCGCATAACCCAAACTATCCAATTTGTCAGGGGCAAACACCTCGGCTCCGGGTGCCAGGACAATGGCACCGGCTTCTACTTCCCGAACCTTTTGGGTATCTTCGGGAATGATGGCACCCGCCTTGCAGACCTGAACCAGCGCATCGACATCGTTACATTTTTCCATGTCAATTGAAAAGGCATGGGGGATCGCCTGGGGATACCGCATACAGGTCGGCGCCCGGTGATCGAGACCTGGCGTAAAACGAACACATTCCGGAAATTTATTAAAACAATCCCCGCAGGCCGTACATTTTTCCAGGTCGATGTATCGTGGCGCGGTAATTAATTTTAACTTAAAATCGCCCGCCTCCCCTTCGGCTTCGGCCACCTGGGTCATTGCCAAAAGCTCGATATGCAATTGACGGCCCGCTTCGGACAGATCGGGAGACAGTGTGCACAAGTCGCAATTGTTGGTGGGAAAAGTACGGTCCAGTTGAGTCATCAGTCCGCCGATGGAATATGACTTGTCTATCAATACAACATCTCGATTCGATTCAGCCAGATCCATGGCGGCACGAATACCACCGACCCCCCCGCCAATTACGAGCACCGTATTATTCTGTTTGAGCGTATCTTGAGCTTGCATTTGCACCCTTATATTATTTGTTGTCCGTCTGAAATTATTTTTACTTCTGAATCCTTTAGCGATCTAACCCATAAAATGAAAAATAACCGTTACATACCTGCATAATCCAGTATTTCGGGGAGCCGGTATTCCCACCCGAGGGTAATAATATGTACACCCTGGACAATATTTCGCAGCCCTGCAACGGTTTCTCCGGCAATCCGGAGACATTCCATTTCCGTATCCGATGCTTTCCGAATACGCTTGATCAAATCGTCTGAAATATGGGCGCCCGGTTCATAGTTGGCGAGATATCGGGCGATTCCCACTGATTTGATGAGAAAAACCGTAGAAAGAATCGGTACGCCCAACTCTTTGAATGAGTTCATATTCGACGAAAAGTGATCTAAATCAAAAACAGGTGGCGTAATAACAAACTGGGCACCCGCTTCAATTTTTTTTCTTGCAAGGGACAATTCCTTTTCAAGGGCCGCATCATCGCCGGAAGGAGCAATGGTACATCCTACGGTAAACGCGGGTTTTCCGGTAAGGTCGAAGCCGGCCATGTCCTTTCCCTCTTGCAAAGATTGAATAGCCCCCAGGAGTTCCACTTCATCCAAATCATTTACCGGTTTTGAATCTTGATGATCCCCTTTAGCCATTTCTTCACTGTGGACAACCACAAGATTCTGAATACCCAGCACATGGGCGGCGAGGATATCGCCTTGAAGTGCCATCCGGTTTCGATCCCGGCAATAGACATGAATAATTGCTTCGACCCCCTGCTGTTGCATGAGAACGCCACCGGCCAGAGCACTCATTCGCATGATTCCATTGTCCATATCCGGAACAATGACCGCATCAACACGCCCTTTAATCCGGCGCGCGTTGGTAACCAGCTCAGATATATCCACCCCTTTGGGCGTATTCATCTCGGCCAGTACGACAAACTCACCTGATATTAATCGTTTCTGAAAACTCATAATCTTCCTTCCTCTTTTGTCCTTGATTACATCGCCGTTTCAGGGTGAAAAACCAGTACATCCTTGAGGTCATCGCCCAGGTATTCGCGTTCGTTCGGCCCCAGTATCCCCAAAGAAAGACAGATAAGCGTCCACAGGTGGACAACGGGGTAGCCGCCGCCGAAATGCTCGCTCAGTTCATGAATCTGGGCATGGCAGTTGTGACACCCGGCGATACAATAGTCGGCGCCCGTTGCCTTGATCTGCTGGTCTTTCAATTCCCCGTATTTTAACCGTTCTTCCTTAAAACCCGACTGCAGGAATCCGCCGCCGCCGCCACAGCAATAATTGTTGGACCGGTTGGGTTGCATATCGATGAAATTCTCTTCACCCACCACGGACCTGACGACAAGACGCAGATCTTCCGCGATGGGATCCCCATACGATTTCCGTACAATTTGGCAGGGATCCTGGACGGTAAACTTTATTTTCAGGTCTTTGTTCCAGTCGGAATTGACCTTCAGCTTTCCCTCCCGGATCCATTTAGCGTAATATTCATAAATGTTTTTGACGACAAAATCATGTTCGATATTGAATTTTTTCAGTCCTGCCAGGACTGAGAAGGTAACATGCCCTCATTCGGTATTTAGGTATGTTTTACACCCGAGTTCATTCGCTTTTCCGGCCGTGGTACGGGTAACCTGTTCCCAGGCGTCGTCATCCGCCAAAAACATGCAGTAATTTTCTCCCCCCCATCCCTTGCTGCCGTAGGTCCAATCGGCACCGGCCAGGTGCAGGATTTTCCATAGCGGGACCAACTCGTCCGGCTCGGTGACCGGTTCCCTTGAGT
>JAOZUU010000438.1 GCA_029938515.1 Desulfobacterales bacterium
GACCAGCAGCATCCGGCCCCGGTGGGGCAACAGGTTTCGGGCAGTTAAAACCGGATTCATCCCTTCTTTCAAATACAAAAAATGATTGAAAAAAAATCCTTTAAAAATTAAAATGCAACCTTTCGATCAGAATAAAAATATATGATATCACAGGTAGGGGTCACGGCAAGAAATAAATCCACAAATATTGCGCCTGATTTTGGTTTGTATTCAGTCCGGATGCCAACGGTGCATATTGAAATATTCGATTAGGCATACGCAGGATAAACCGAATGGAACAACTGATTGAGGAACTTAAAATAAAACTGGTTGAAATATTAGACATGATTAACGTTCGGCCGGAGGATATCGATCCCGACGCCCCCCTGTTTGGCGGAGAACTTGAAATCGATTCCATCGATGTGCTGGAAATGGTCATGATGATTGAAAAAGACTATGGGGTCCGGATAGATAACCAGGAGACAGGCACAAAAATCTTTGTGAATTTACGTACCCTGGCCGCATACATCCATGAAAACGCCCCGGAGATGTCCGTATGACCGGTAGACGGGTATTTATATCCGGCCTGGGGCTGATCAGCGCCCTCGGCACCGACTTGAATGAAACCCGGGCAGCATTCGACAAAGGATTGAAGGGGATTCGACCCCTGGGCCTGTTTCCAACGCCCGACAACCAGCCGCTTCCGGTGGGGGAAATTCGGGGTCTGACCCTCACGGGCACGGTTCCCCGAACCCATCGGCTTGCCCGTATCGCCGCCCGGCAAGCCCTGGCAGGTGTTTCGACGGTACCCGATGCGGTGGTGGTGGGAACCACGACCGGCGGCATGCTGACCACGGAGAAATTGCTTAAAGAACGTGTCAGTGACCCCGAAGCTTATCGCTTTCATTCCCCTGCCAGCGTGGCCGAAGACATCGCCGAACAATGTGGCTGCCGGGGGCCGGTGTTGACCGTATCGACGGCGTGTTCATCCGGGGCCGTGGCGATAAAAATAGCCCTGGAATTAATTCGCAGCGGCAAGGCCGGGCGGGTGCTGGCCGGAGGGGCGGATGCGTTGTGCCGTCTGATATATTACGGCTTCAACTCGCTCCAGCTTATCGATCCGATGGGCGCACGGCCCCTGGACCGGGACCGCCGGGGGATGACTGTGGCGGAGGGTGCGGCCATGTTGCTGCTCGAAGGGGGCGATTCCCGAAATTCCGCGGTAGAGATACTCGGGGCCGGACTTTCATGTGATGCCTTCCACCCCACCGCCCCCCATCCCGAAGGCAAAGGGGCGCTGGCCGCCATGAAATCCGCCCTGCGGGATGCCGGATTGACCCATGCGGACATCGACTATATCAACCTCCACGGTACCGGAACCCCGGATAACGATCTTTCGGAGGCCCGGGCCGTTGGCGCACTGTTCAAACATCCCCAACCGCCGCTGTCATCCATCAAAGGCGCCATGGGCCATTCCCTGGCCGCCGCAGGGGCCATCGAAGCGGTGATCGCGGCAAGCTGTGTTCGCGCCCAGTGGATTCCGGGCAATTCAGGGTTAAAAAATCCGGACCCGGAATTGAAATTGGACCCTGTTCGCCGGACGCAAAGCGCACCGGTCGGGAGCGTTTTATCCAATTCTTTCGGGTTCGGCGGCAACAATGCGTCGGTAGTGATCGGGCGCGCGATAACCAATGACCGGTCTAATGCCGCCGGCACCCACCCCCTGATGGTCACGGGCAGTGCCTGTATTACCGGGGCTGGGCATACCCGCCGGACTTTGCGGCAAATCGCCGCTGGTAAATCTTGCCGGGGAATGCTTTTTGCCGGTGATATTACCAGGGACCTTTCCCCGAAGCGGGTTCGACGTCTCCAGCGCCTCCCCCGGCTTGCGCTGGCACTGGCCGGGCACGCCCATGCCAATTCAGGCGACAGGGATTCGCCTGACGCGATTTTTTTCGGCACGGGGTGGGGGGCATTGTCTGAGACCCATCGATTTTTAACCCGTCTTTTCGAAACGGACGAAAAGTTTCCCGGTCCAACGGATTTTATCGGTTCCGTGCACAATGCCCCGGCCGGCCAGGTGGCCATGATGTTCGACGCCACCGGCGCCAATGTGACCACCACCGGCGGAGATTATTCATTCGAACAGGCACTCATGGTTGCCGGCCTGTTGTGTAAAGATAACGGAAAGACGGCCCTGGTGATGGGGGCAGACGAAAACCATGAGAACCTTTCATGTCTATTAGACAAATCCGTTACGGCAGCTGAAACACCTTCGGATGGCGGTGGGGCTTTGCTGGTTAAGCCTGTGCCGGTTAAACCGGGAGTTGCACCGGGTGGGATTTCCATTCATCTGGCATTTTATGGAGGTGCCGAAAGCGGGGCTGATATTGCCGCCGAGTTGGTCCACGCCCTTGGCGTGTCCCGGCGGATCAACACCCGTTTCGGGTTCGTGCTGGCGGGTATTCCGGGTGCGTGTCGAGTCGATGGTGACCGGCAGCTCAGACGCTTCAGGGAAATTTCCGGTTTTAATGGACCGGTGATCGATTATCGCAAGCTCACGGGAGAATTCAGTGCTGCTTCGGCCGTGGCCGCAGTAATGGCCGTGAGGTTAACCGAAAGCGGCAAAATTCCCGGGGCCTTTTGTGGCGATAGAAGTGTTCCCTTGGATGGAAAGGGCGGGTTGGTTTTGGGCCTGGGCAGGTGTGTTACGGCCGTGGAGGTTCAACCTCGATGAAGGTACTCCTGGTCTCAGCCAATCAATATACCCAACCCTATCCTGTTTACCCTTTGGGGCTTGATTATGTCGCCGACGCGATTGCAGCGCGTCATTCGGTTGAAATCATCGACTTGAATCTGTTGGCGGATTCAGAGGCATTTTATAATGCGATCGAGCAATTCTCTCCCGACGTCATCGGCCTGTCCATCCGCAATATCGACAACACCGACTCCGCCGATCCAAAAGGATTTCTGCATGCTTACCGTGAGCTTGCCAGGGCCGTTCGGAACCGGTCGTCGGCCCGCCTGGTTCTCGGCGGCAGTGGTTTTACCCTGTTTCCACTTGAAATGATGAAAGCCCTCGACGCCGATTATGGTATTATCGGTGAAGGGGAACGCCTGCCCCGGCTGCTGGATACTCTGGAAGCCAATGAAGATCCGACCGGCCTGCCCGGAATCGTCACCCCGCATGGAGGGGTGACCATACCGGACCCCTGGCAACATAAAATTACCCGGCGCTTTAAAACGGATCAGGCCCACCTCCGGTTTTACCTGAAAAAAGGCGGAATGCTGAACCTCCAGACCAAACGGGGTTGCC
>JAOZUU010000037.1 GCA_029938515.1 Desulfobacterales bacterium
CGGGGGCCGTGGCCGTGGTTTTATCCCATCGGCGACTGGCCGACCGGGGCCACCATCTGCAGGGCGGAGTGGCTTTCAGCAATACCCGCTATCACCGTTTGTGCATCTGGGGACCGGATACGGGCATCCCCGCCACCATGCCACTGGTGATGGAAACGGATTCCGTCGGTGTCCTCGAAAACGGAGTCGTTCTGGGGAAACAAACATATCGGTACTTTAAGCAAACAATCTGGAATGATACCGGCCCACCGGATAAAATTATCTGCCATCAGGTGGGTTCCACCCATCAGCGCACCATTCTCGACGCCTTGAAAATCCCGGTGGAAAAAGATTTTACCACCTACCGGTACCTCGGCAATATCGGGACGGTCTCCCTGCCCATCACTGCGGCGATTGCCGCCGAACGCGGGTTTCTGCAAACCGATGACAGGGTCGGCCTTTTTGGTATCGGCAGTGGACTGAACTGCCTGCTCCTGGGGGTCAGATGGTGATTGATGGATGCTCAATCCGGCTACCGGGGGCCGTGTCGCGGATATATCCGTTCAAATCCCACTTCATGAACTTAAATGGATTTCCCTGTCACTACCTCGACGAGGGAAAGGGTGACCCCATCATCATGCTCCACGGCAACCCGACCTGGTCGTTTTATTATCGGGAACTCGTCAAATCCCTTTCACCGGCCTACCGTGTGCTGGCACCTGATCATATCGGCTGCGGCTTATCCGCCAAACCACCCGCGACCCGGTACGGTTACCGGCTTAAAGACCGGGTGGACGACCTTACCCGATTTATCGACCAACTGAACCTTGACAGCAACATCACCCTGGTTTTGCACGACTGGGGTGGAATGATCGGCATGGCCTGGGCCATTGAGCATTTCGAACGGATCGGACGAATCGTCCTACTGAATACGGCAAGTTTTTTTCCACCCGGGGGCAAACAGATTCCCCAGCGGCTCAAATTGATACGAAACCTGAAGTATTTCGCGCCCTGGGCGATACTCGGATTGAACCTGTTTGCCATCGGGGCCGTTTACATGGCGCCTTACCACCCCCTTTCAGCAGATATTCGCACTGGCTACCTGGCACCTTACAACCGGCCGGCAAACCGGATCGCCACCCTAAAATTTGTCCAGGATATCCCCTTGGTCGAATCCGATCATAGTTACGCCATGGTCGCCCGGGTGCAAGCGCATCTGCACCGTCTTTCAGGAAAACCCATGCTGATTTGCTGGGGAGATCGCGATTTTGTTTTCGATCGCGATTATCTGGCCGAGTGGCAACGTCGATTCCCCCAAGCCCAGGCGTATTTATTTAATGATGCCGGGCATTATGTGCTTGAAGACGCGTCCGACCGAATCATTCCTTTGGTACGATCGTTCTTGCAAAAAAATCCGGTTTGATAGTAAGTTGATTTTTTATTGTAAATGGATGGTTTATTGCTAAGCGTGAACAATGAATAGCTGAACGGTAATATTTATGGCTTCAAATCCGAAATCCGGTGACAGGTCCAGACAAGTGAATGACACTGTCAACGTCGCTTCGTATTTAACGGAGATGGCCCGCCGCCGACCGTACCAAAAGGCCATCATCAATCCGGTAAGCCGTGATGACTGCGGACGGGTCACCTACGCGCACCTCACCTTCCGACAACTGGAAAAAGAGACCGATTGTCTATCCCACGGACTTGAATCCATAGGGATTTCCCGTGGCATTCGTACTATTTTAATGGTCCCGCCCGGACCAGATTTTTTTACGTTGATCTTCGCTTTGTTCAAAGTCGGTGCCGTACCGGTTGTGGTGGATCCGGGCATGGGAATCAAGCGCTTGATCCAGTGCCTGCGCCATACCGAACCCACTGCCTTTATCGGTGTTTCCAAAGCGTATGTTCTTCGGATACTCTACTCCCGTCATTTTCGCTCGGTAAACACCTGGGTAACGGTTGGGCCGCGCAAACTATTTGGCGCCCATTCCCTGGCAAGGCTTTTTGTTCAGCCCTGGAAACCGTATCAAACCGTTTCGACCGGCAGGGATGAAACGGCGGCTATTTTATTTACCACGGGCAGCACCGGACCGGCCAAAGGGGCCGTTTATACCCACGGTAATTTCGATGCTCAGGTAAGGCTTATTCGTTCTCATTTCAAGATAAAGCCCGGCGAAATTGATCTCCCCACTTTTCCCTTATTCGCTCTGTTTGATCCCGCCCTGGGCATGACGGCGGTGATCCCCGATATGGATCCGACTCGTCCTGCCCGGGCCAATCCGGTCAAAATCGTCGAAGCCATCGTGGATCACGGCGTCACCAATATATTCGCCTCCCCCGCGCTACTGGATCGCGTGGGTGAATTCGGCCAATCCCGGGGGATTCGATTGCCTTCGCTGAAAAGGGTAATTTCCGCCGGTGCCCCGGTCTCTCCAGCCATAATTGAAACCTTCAGCAGCCTGCTTACCAGCAAGTCCCAGATCCATACACCTTACGGGGCAACGGAAGCGATGCCGGTCACATCCATTGCCAGCGAAGAAATATTGACGAAAACACGGAAAATGAGTGAAAAAGGGAGTGGTATATGCGTGGGCCGGCCCATTGACTCACTATCGGTGCGTATTATTCAAGTAAGCGACATGCCCATTAACAAATGGCATTACAACCTGTTGGTGCCAAGCGGGCAGATCGGTGAGATCGTTGTTAAGGGGGATTTAGTAACAAAACGCTATTATGACAACCCGGCGGCCGATGCTTTATCTAAAATAAGAGATAGTAACGGTTTCTGGCACCGCATGGGTGATCTGGGGTGGATGGACGTCCAGGGGCGAATCTGGTTTTGCGGTCGAAAAAACCATCGGGTTGTGATGCATTCAAAAACATTGTACACAATCCCCTGCGAGGCCGTTTTTAATAACCATCCGGATGTCTTTCGTAGCGCCCTGGTCGGTGTGGGGACGATGCCTGAGCAAAAACCCGTGATTTGCATTGAGTTAAAGAAATCGGTAAGCGAATCCGAAAATGACCGCATTCGGGAAGAATTAATCTCCCTGGCTGGTGCAAATCCACATACCAGGGACATTACGACCGCCTTTTTTCATCAGGCCTTTCCGGTTGATATTAGGCATAATGCCAAAATTTTCAGGGAAGATTTGGCGGATTGGGCCGCTGAACAGCTTCAGGAGGAATAGATTGGAAAACATCCTTCCAATTGACTCGTGAACTGGTTTTCTAACCAAGGGGGGTATTCATGGAACTATCCGGTAAAAAATTCATCATACTGGTTGAAGAGATGGTTAACGATCAGGAGTTCTGGTATCCTTTCTATCGCCTTCAGGAGGCGGGTGCCAGGGTTACCGTGGTGGGATCGGGAAGCGCCGACCGGTATACCGGCAAGGCCGGCACCCAAATCGAAGTCAATGCCGCCGCCGATCAGATATCACTGGACGAATATCACGGTGTAGTGATACCCGGCGGTTATGCCCCGGATCTCATGCGTCGCTATCCAGCCATGCTTCATCTGGTAAAACGCCTCTATGAAAAAAGGAAAGTAGTGGCGGCTATATGTCATGCGGGATGGGTGCTCGTCTCCGCCGGAATTCTTCCGAATCGATCTGTCACCTCATCTTTCGCCATCAAGGACGACATGATCAATGCCGGTGCCAGCTGGACCGATGAGGAAGTGGTTGTAGACGGAAATTTAGTCACCAGCCGAACGCCGACCGATCTACCGGCTTTCATGCGGGCCGTCATCCAGACAGCAAAATAAATGATATTTACGATTTACGATTTGTGATTGACCAATCTTAAATCATCAATCACAAATCACAAATGTTATGTCCTCTTCGAACACCATAACCACCTTGCTTAAAGAGCATAAAACCCTATTTATCGTTATCACCATCGGCATTATTCTGCTCGAAGTGGAAATTTTCGCCTTTGCCGCCATGAAAACAGGCCGCAAATCAATAATGGAATTCCGGGACCAACAGGGAAACCTGATTCATGTGACCGATGGAGACAACTTGAGCACCTTTAATAAGTACTACTTTGAAAAAACATTCGGCCCAATGGACCAATATCAAGTCAACCTTGTCTCCCAGGACCGGCCTTTTCCTTTTCGGGCCTGGTTTACGGCGGCTCTGGGGATTCCCGTCGGGTTCGTGTTGCTGTTCGGTTTTATCATCCGCGCCTATTTGACGATTGTTCACGGCGAGACAATCTCCAGGGCACATGAAAAACCACCAGCGAATTCCACCGCACCGCCGCTAACCCGCCTGCAGAAAATCATTAACCAAGCCAGCCGCTTGAATATCTTCATTATCGGCCTTGTGGTTTTCCTGTCCGTTTTGGCTTACTGGATCGTCCCGAATGTGATTACCTACCTCGGCAAGGCGGGCCTGGATACGGTGATTCGATATAAATGGATCTTCTTGCCGGCGATTACGGTATTAGTTGGAATGGTGATGTGGATCATCTACCTTAGGTACCTTCTGGCCAAAAAAAGTATTGAAAGCCAGACCGAAGTCAACAAGTATCGTCTGCAACTTGAAATGACATCAAACGGCCGAGCACCACTGGAACTGGATTACACGCCCGATCAAAATGAAAGCGGCTCCGTAGTCTCCTCTGCCGAAGTAGTAATAGAAGCCGAAGAAAATATCGATCTTGGCGAATCAAATCACGGCCAGGATCCGGAGTCGAGCCCTTAAGACCATCAGTAATAGGCTCAACTCAAAATTTTAAAAAAGGAAAATATAGAAAAAGCTTATCATTGTAGTGGTGGCCGGTACATCACCGAAACCTGTCGACTACCTTTCAATCGCCTCTGAGCTTTCCGTTATTAACAGAGTTCGATCTCGCCAGAGAACGGAAACAACAACGCTAAAAATTCCTGGGACTAGATATCTGAACTCAATATTACCGCTAAGGATCCCGATGGATACGAGCAAAAGCCAAAAGTGACTGTTAAATGTCAATCCCACGAGCGATCGAACCCCGTTAACAATAGCATCCTCATCGGAACACAAAGACCTTATTAAATGGAAAATCAAGACAATGGATATGAATGAATAAGGCCAAATGTAAAACCCATAAAAACTATTGCTTATGGACAAATATTTACCTGTCGCCTTCGATATCAAGTCGCTTCTCGCGGACTGAATTGCATCTATTTCGGCAGTATTGGTGTTTTTCAGATAACTGATGAGCGATCGAGTCGAAAGTGCGTAGGTTGCGTTTGGTCGATGTATTATTCGCCAGAAGATTTCGTATAATCTTGTGGTTGAATAGATATACGGGTAGCTTTTGAATATCTGATCACTACTTTCGCGAAACGCTGGCAGATGTTTTCGGATGTATGAAACATTTACTATGTGACCTAACTTATATACTTTGTGTTTGAGAAAATAATTGCTATAGATATCCATAATTTCATCATTACCGAGAGCATCTAACTTTTTCGATTTGTATTCTGATGGAATCAAGTCTTCGTTCAGCCTGGCCGACATGTAAACAAGGGTTTTTGCATAATGATGAACAAACAGGTTTTCCCTTCCACCATTCGAGATACGATCGTTTAGGTTGTAGTTCAAATTAAGTACAGAAATCATAATTACTACCGTGATTATCGCTCCAACGGCTAACTTACTGATAAAAAAAGCTTTCCCGCTGAACCTTGTTAATATGATTGTCATAAGAACGGGCCATAACAACAGGCAGGCTTCCCAGCGGAGAAATGCAGCGAGTATCACGGTGAATAGCGATGCCAATGCAGGCAGGACGTTGTTCGTGCGGAGCCAAAAGATTAGAAGTGCGACAGACAGGCAATATAGGGAAAGACAGAGTGAATTGTTCCAGTTTGACAGATTTATTCCCAAGAATGGCGGGAAATACAACAAAAACAAGAGAAGTAAAACTGATTTTCTCGATCTGTAATAAACTGAGAATGAAAATATTGCAGCGCAAAAAAAGTAAAACACGTTCTGAAAATGATACATAGCAGAAACGCTATCAAAACCGATGTGAGTGAGAAGCCTCCATACCAGTACGTACCAAACCGGTTTAACTGAAGAAATATGGCTGGAATCGTCGACTTGCCGTAGCGCCCAAAGTGAATCAGGTGTCCATCCGCCAGGCGAGAGGGAAAATACGCATGCGGCATATGTGAAACCAATTATTACAAATGCAAGTGCAACAACAATCGTATTGCTATTTTGTTTTTTTCCGTATTGTCTGAAATTAATGGCAATATTTTTCATCAAACACCTTTTAAGCTTTTCCATTTCTCTGAAATGCAAAAACCGGCGAGTTGTCACCGAATACCTACGTGAAAGTCATGGGGCAATAAGGCCGGCGTTCCAAGTGACCGACCATGGCTTCGACAGTCGGCCGGAAAAATACGCGGACATCGACCGTCAGCCTCCCCGGGCGGAGATGGATACCGCATATGTAGTTGCGCGCGATACTGGACTCTGGCAATTCGACGAGCGCCAGCGTTTACTCCCGGATCGATATGACGGCAATCAGTGAGATTCCAAATGGAAAAGATCCTCTGCCCACAATATGCCGTTCACTGGCGAATATGGATTGCAGTATCCGGTTGACCCTTTCGTGAGGCTGCCGCATGTCTCCCCAGGATTCCCGGTAGGGGAACACTTTTCTGATCAACCTGATGGCGGCAACCGGTGGAAACAGCCAGAAGTTAAAGTAAGTGGCGTAATCTAGTGTGAGCCCGCATTGACAAGTCAGCTCCTCCAGGTATCGCCGACGGTATCGCCGGAAATGGTGGTTGTCCTCGTCGTGTCGACTCCACAAGAACGGGAATGCCGGCACGGTCAGGATGATACGACCTCCAGGCTTCAGTATGGCGGACAGCGCCTGCAAACTGTCTCCATCTTCTTCAACGTGTTCTATCACGTCGAAAAGAGCTATCAGGTCAAACTGCCACGAAAACCCTGGAATGTCATACGGAAGTTTTCCGGATAAGACCGGTGCAATATCGCGTTCCCGCGCCATTTGTGCTGCAGCTTCATCATGCTCCACGGCTGTGACACTGCCGAAGTCCGTGAGCATCCTGAAATTGCCGCCAGTTCCACAGCCCACCTCAAGGATCTCGGCTTGTGAAGGAAGCCCGAGCGATCGCAACAACGATCCGATAATTCTTCGCCTTGCCGCGAACCACCAGTGTCCGTCTTCGATCTCGCGCATCTGATGATAGGTAGTCGGTTCCATAGGTTAATTTCAAGCACTAAAGCCCATAGACGGCTGCATAGCTTCACAGCAGTACCACGGGTTATCGCTGCCAGACTTTGACCAGAACGATCAACACAATATAGGTGGTGAGTGTCGCTGTCACACCAACCAATTCGAACCTGGGGAATTGCATCTTCAATTCTGAACAGTGCCGCAAAGGAACATAGTGAATTCCACGAGCACCTATTGCATCCTGCAGCAGGGGTATAATTCCCTGACCATGAGTTGCCGTATCCCAACATCCAGGACCGAAGGGCGCCATCCAGGTGGCAAGACGCTGTCGTTGAAAGTAATGTTTGACCTGTTACCGAAATTCTCATCGTAGCGGAACTGTATATGAAGATTCAGAATGCGTTCGATCCTTGCAACTACCTCGAAAATGGATACGCATCTTGAGCTAACCAGGAAATACACCGAACCGTAGTTTCCGCCATCATTCCAAAACCTGATACGCCTGCCGACGAAATTGCCTATGTCTCCGGCATATACATAATCTCTGAGCGCCATAACGTGGGCATCCAGCACCGTCACCTGCTTGTTTCGAGCGTTTTGCACAAGCTTGTTGATCAAGCCATGCTGCCTTTTCCGGGTCATGGGTCCGTAAACGGAACTGGGCCGGTAAATGGTGAGTTCGCTCTCGTCGAAGGACGTCTGCAGCACCTGTTCCTGGGCCAGCTTCATCTGGCCATAAGGCCTGACCGGGGATGGCTTGGATGTATTCGTAACAACGCTCTGACCTTCAAACAGTCCGCCGGCTGAGCTGACGTAGTGAAAATCGAACGTTGTCAAGTCCAAACCTTGTCGGAGATTCAAGATGAACTGGAGCGTATCCTCAAATGAAATATTCTCCTGGCTGACTTCACAGCTTGAAGAAAAGAAATCCGTGATGCCAGCGCTCCAGGTTACGGTCAGTCTGCTCAGGAATAGCGAGTATTCGATACAGGCTGCCTGTATCAAGTCGAAGGCATGCTCCCGCCAGCCCATATCCTGCCAGTCAAATGGTAGGTCAACCAATATCCGGTATTCTGATCGAAGCAGTGCATCACGGATCGCCGAGCCGATCATTCCAAGTCCAAACAAGAGTACGAGGTGGCAGGCGGGGGAGTCCTTTCTTGTGCTCAGAATCTGCATTGGCCTCTCAACTTCCCGACTTCCTGCACCAGTTTGGAATCTGATGAACGGTTGACCACGAAGAATGTCGGCTTGCCCTGCAGCTGCAACATGCTCATGTGTAGAATTTCCACGATGAGACTCATAATGAACACCGATACGCTGCCAAACGCTAGAAAAACAAGCATCAGGGAAGTCCAGCCGGCAGCCTCTATCAGACTATCCGTGAACAACTTTATGTAAAGAACCCAAGCGCCATAGCCGGTGGCCATCAGGAAACCAATCCCAGCCAAGGTTGT
The DNA here is from genome assembly GCA_029938515.1 of Desulfobacterales bacterium. Taxonomy (GTDB): domain Bacteria; phylum Desulfobacterota; class Desulfobacteria; order Desulfobacterales; family QNYZ01; genus QNYZ01. The sequence goes on from JAOZUU010000037.1 coordinate 8,646, forward strand.
CGTCACCCTGAGGATACGAAAATCGGAAGTCAGTATCAGTCTCTTGGCGTGCTGAACGAGCGCCCAGAAATGGTAACCGCTGCGCTTTTGAGTCTTGTAACGGTCGTCAGATATATCCAGTTCAACGGTTGCGATATTTTCGGTGAACCAAGTAAGCGCTACGTCGAAATAGGTGTATTGTGCGCAAATACTTGAGGCGGCGCGCGCGATGTCTCCACGGATCAGCCTGAAGCTGTTGAACGACTGTACGAACCGGTTTCCCGACAACCGGGCGATAATGAATTTGGCCAGGCTGGACAGCCGGTCACGGTAACCGCCGCCGTGAACCGACCCCGTGGGCAGGGCATAGACGACATCCGCTCCCTTTGAGCAAGCCTTCTTCAGCAGCGTTTCGATTTGCAGCGGATGGTGCTGTAGGTCTTCATCAAGAGTGACCAACCAGTCGCCCGATGAATACAAGATGCCCGCTACCGTTGCGCTGTGCTGACCGTAATTCCGCGAGAGTTCCACCAACCGCAGCCAAGATTGGTCCGTGGATAGTTTCCGTAAGACCTCAGCGGATGCATCCACTGGCGCATCCAATACAAAAATGGCTTCGGTGATCAGCAGATCCAGGCCCAATGCTTCCCAGCGCTTCCTCAGTTTCTCAATCTGCGTCACTAACTCAGCTATGAACCGGTCCCCTTTGTATGCCGGAATCACGATTGATATTGTGATTGCACCGCTGTCCTGGGTCATCCTGTTCCTATTCAGCATTCTGATAGCATCAAGCGGGAAACGGCTCCGTTCATATAAACACCCAACTACAAAATGAAGATCATATTGTCAAGACTGCATTTTATTCCAAATCGGCCTTAAAAATCGAATTTATACCCGTGAATCAATCAGCTTCCGCAACCCCGGTATAACTCTCCGGTGTAATCTTCAAAAGCTCCATCTTGACCGTTTCAGACACATCCAGGGTTTCGATAAAATCTGCGATCTTCCGGGCATCAATAACACCATGGATCCGGGTCAGTGCTTTTAAGGCTTCGTAGGGTTGAGGGTACCCTTCCCGCCGCAGAACCGTCTGGATCCCCTCAGACACCACGGCCCAGTTATTATTAAGGTCCGCGCGGATTATCTCTTCGTTTAACACGATCCTCTTTAATCCTCTCTGCACTGATTTTAGGGCGATAAGGGTATGAGCCAGGGGAACGCCGACATTGCGGGACACCGTCGAGTCGGTCAGGTCCCGCTGCAGCCGGGAGATGGGCAACTTGTCGGCCAAATGCGAAAATACTACATTGGCCACACCCAGGTTACCTTCCGCATTTTCGAAATCAATGGGGTTGACCTTATGGGGCATGGCCGAAGAGCCCACCTCATTTTCGACGATTTTCTGTTTGAAGTAGTTAAAAGAAATATATGACCAGATATCACGACAAAAATCGATTAAAATAGTATTGATCCGCTTAACTCCGTCACAAAAAGCAGCCAGATGATCATAAGGTTCGATCTGAGTCGTCACTTGAGTGCGCTTCAGGCCCAGTACATCGTTGACCAGATGATCGGCAAAGGCGGGCCAGTCGATTTCCGGATAGGCGACTACATGGGCATTAAAGTTTCCCGTGGCGCCTCCGAATTTGGCCGTATAGGGCACTTGTGCCAGCAGTGTGCATTGTTCTTCCAGTCGATGAATGAACACGGTTATCTCTTTGCCCAGCAGAGTGGGCGACGCCGGTTGTCCATGGGTCCGGGCCAGCATCGCCACGTCTTTCCACTGACGGGCCAGATCAGTCATCTGATTAATGGTTTCATCCAGGACCGGCTGGATAACGGTCCTCCAGGCATCTCTAATCATCAGCGGCAGGGCCGTATTGTTCACATCCTGGGAAGTTAACCCAAAATGGATGAACTCCTGGTATTCACCGAGGTTGAGCTGACTGAACCGTTCCTTTAGAAAATATTCCACGGCCTTGACATCGTGATTGGTGGTCTTTTCGATTGATTTTACTTTTTCAGCATCCGATCGTGTAAATTGCCGGTAAATTTCCCGCAGCGAATCATAAAGCTTCTCATTGACCCCTTTTAGCTGGGTCAGCGGCAATCGGCACAGTGCAATAAAATACTCAATTTCCACCATGACGCGATACCGGATCAACGCCTTTTCGGAGAAGTAGTCGGCCAGTGGTGCGGTAGTCTTGCGGTAGCGACCGTCCACGGGTGAGATGGCTGTAAGCGTGTCGAGTGACATCGTTCCCCCTTTTTTTTCAGCGGTTTGAAAGTGTCATTCCGGCGAAGCCTGTCATAGTCTATATCCGGGAGACCATTACTTGTAGAGGACGTTCCTGAAAAAAAATTATTAGCCAATAATTATCTGTTTACGATCGATCGAATGCCGGCCGCAATATCCTCACTGAGCTTTTTAATAGCACGATTGTGCGCAGTTACCATGGCTTTGTAACCTGTTTTATCAACGGCCTCGCTGATGCGTGCGCGTTTCATCATAATTATTTCATTGCCGCGCTCATCCAAAATCGCCCAGCGGGCAACCAGGGAAACCGCGTCGCCCGGATTTCCGTCCATTCGCATCACCTGAATTTCAAGCTTGTAATCAACCGGCGATGATCCCCGCCACGAAAAAATACGAATATTGTCGGCGTTCAGTAAGTTCGATAAATTTTCCACAATTACCTGGAAAATGTTGTCTGCCAGCGGTTCCGCCCACCGGTCGAATTCACCCAGGGTCAGTTCCGTTTCATCCAGTCGTTTCACGATCTGGGGCCGATTCAGATATTCCGGCACCTGGACCGATGCGATACCGATGACAACCGGATTGTCGCCGGTGGCCGTATCCGCCAATGCCTTGTATTCGACCATCGGGCTCAACATATAAAATCGGGGAGGCGCGCTGGGGTTCCCGCCGATGCACCCCGCCAGAAGAACTCCCGAAAAAATGAGCGCCAATATCCGGATTTTCACTAAGTGTCGCATGTTACTACCTCCTTTTGGGTCCATCCTCAGGGCTCGCGAAAAAATAACTTCACATTTTATGCGCCGATGCATCCCAACTATCGTTGTCAAAAAAGCCGATG
>JAOZUU010000439.1 GCA_029938515.1 Desulfobacterales bacterium
AAACGAAACTGTCTTTAAATTTTTGCCAACGTTTCCGTCAGCTTTTGTCGCAAAGCTTCAATCTGTTTCGATTTAAAATTTTTACGCGTTCCTTCCAGAATTTTAATAGTATCGATTAAAACAGCTTTAAATTGGTGCCGGTGCGGACAATCACCGTTACAAGGGTAGATTTTTCCGGGCTCGCCATTTACCATGACCATATCGGCATGGATCAAACGGCAATGTTTTTTAAAGCAACAACTTAACTCGTCCAGACTCTGCGCCAGTGCCTGCTGCTTCCTTACCGCCCGGTTTCGTCTCTTTTCCACGATCATCGATCGCTCACCGGTACCAATCAATGCTACGAATCCTTTTTTTCCGTACACTCAGGCAGTTCACAATCCGGAGATTGCACTGCGCAGGACGAACACCCCCCGGCGCAGCCGCAGGATGACGGTTCGGTTTTTATGCTTTTGTAGAATCTCCATCCGATATAAAAACAGCATACACCAACGATGATAATAACGATTAATGTTTGCATGAATTCCCTCTATCATTTGTGATTTATGATTAGTGATTTGCGATTTGAGGTATCGCTACGCTCTACCTTTTTTATTAAGGGTTTTGATAGAATTCCTTCAATCGCCAATCACAAATCACCAATCAAAAATGCCTAGAATCCCATGGCCGATCCGACCTGGTAGACGATCACGGCCAGCGTGAACGCCAGCAGGGTGTTAAAGACCATGGAAAAAACGCCCCATTTCCACGAACCGGCTTCACGAACGATGCAGACCACGGTGACGAAACAGGGGGCATAAAAGATGGTAAAAATAATCAGACTCATGGCCGTCAGCGGACGCCATCCCGGTGCATTTGCCAGGGTTTCTGAAAGCGATTCGCTCGCTTCCGGATCGACTGCACCGAGGGAGTAGGCCGTCCCCAGGGTCGATACGACGACTTCCTTGGCGGCAAAGCCACCGACCAGGGCAATATTGGTACGCCAGTCAAACCCCGCCCAGCGGCTGACGGTTTCCAGGGACGAACCGATCCGGCCGGCCACGGAATTTTGTAACGCCGTTTCGGCCTCTTTAAGATCAATTTCAGTCAACTGGGTTTGAATCTCTTTGGCTTTATCGGAAAGGGAACCTTCTTCTTCAGCGGATTCCAGTGTTTGGATAACTTCCGGCGAGGCTGTTGCCATGATTTTTTCACGTGTCTGCTCGAAGGGCTGACGTTTCGATTCAGGTAATTCCGGAAAAGTCATCAGAGCCCACAGAATGACAGAGATGCCGAGAATTACCGTCCCGGCTTTCTTGATGTATTGCCAGGTTCGTTCCCAGGTGTGGATGGCCAGCCCCTTGAAGGTCGGCAGGCGGTAAGGCGGCAGCTCCATGACAAAGGGTGTACTGGCGCCCCTGATCACCGTCATTCGTAAAAATTTGGCCGCAAGCAGGGCCCCGACCCAGGCGATAAGGGTGATGATGAGCATCACCGTCGCTTCCTGGCCCGTGAAGAATGCGGCCACCAGCAGGGCAAAGACCGGCAATTTGGCCCCGCAATTCATAAAAGGCACCGTCAGCAGGGTCGCCAGCCGCTCTTTTCGGGATTTTAAGGTGCGCGTGGCCATCACGCCCGGTACGGCACAACCGCCGGCGATCCCACCGGAGATGATAAAAGCCATTACCGAACTGCCGTGCAGACCGAAAAATAGAAAGACGCGATCGAGCATATAGGCCATGCGGGCCATGTAGCCCGAATCTTCGAGAAAGGCGATCCCCAAAAACATAAACATGATCAAAGGCACAAATCCCAGGACACCACCGACGCCGTCAATCACCCCTGAAATGATCAGTGATTTCAGCAATCCCTCCGGCAGAACACGATCGACGACGCCACCGAGCCAGCCGAAAAAAGCCTCCAACCAGCTCACCGGCATTTCACTGTAGGTAAAGGTAAAGTGGTAAAGGCTGAAAACAATGGCCAGCATGATCAGCGGGCCGGCCAGGCGGTTGGTTAACACCTTGTCGATCTTGTCGGAAATAAACAAACGGTGGGGGTCCTTGCGATGGGTGATCACATTGTTCTTTAAAATCGACTTGATATACCCGTAACGCTGGTCGGCGATGACCGCTTCCGGATAAGAATCGAGGGTGTCTTCGATATGATGGGCCACTTTTGTAACGATGCGATCGAGCTGATCCGACACGTCGGCATCCTGCTCATGCCCCAATTTGCGGATCTGTTCGTCGCTTTCCATGTATTTTAACGCCACCCAGCGGGCCGGATAGCGATCGGTTAAAAATCGAGACGGTTGGATGAGCGCTTCCATTTCCGTCAAGGCCGGGTCGATGTCCTTGCCATAGGAAATGGTCAGCGGCCGGACCTCCCGGTCCCCTTTGATGATGCTCTCAGCCGTGGCGATCAACCGGTCTTTACCCTTGCCGCTGCGGGCCACGGTGGAAACGATCGGAATCCCTAGTGCTTTTGACAGCTTGTCAACATCAATGGAGATCCCCCGGGTGTCGGCCACATCGATCATGTTCAGGGCCAGGCATACCGGCACACCCAGCTCCATGAATTGCAATGTCAGGTAGAGGTTGCGTTCCAAATTGGACGCATCGACGATATCAATAACCACCTGGGGTTTTTCCTGAACCAGAAAATCCCGGGCGACCACTTCTTCCAGGGAATAGGCTGTCAGGGAATAAGTCCCCGGCAGGTCCACCACTTTCAATTTGCGACCGTTTAAATTATAGGTCCCTTCCTTTTTTTCAACGGTAACGCCGGGATAATTTCCCACATGCTGGTGGGCGCCGGTGAGGGCATTGAAGAGCGTCGTTTTACCGGAATTGGGATTTCCAGCCAGGGCGATGGTGGCATCCATTTTATTCATTTACCTCCACGTCAATATAATCGGCCTCGCTGTTTCTAAGCGTCAATGTAAACCCCATGATCCTTAAAGATACGGGGTCATAAAGGGGTGCGTGCCCCTGGATCTTGATCTCAGACCCCGGCACCATTCCCATGTCACGAATTCGCCGGCCCAGTTCTCCGGTTGCCTTAACAGCTGAAATAACACCGGATTGGTTCTTTTTCATCTTTCGCATTGGTAGCTTGTACATGGAATTTCTCCTGTTAGTTTTGCAGCTATTATAATGTTAGGTAAGGCAAATTTTATATGATGTCAAGAAAAAAATGATGCAATATATAAAAAATTATTTTTGACTTACATTTTAAGATGTGGTAAATATTTTTCTCAATTGGAACCGAGAAGGCACTATAGGCTTTCAGATAATGTTTTTG
>JAOZUU010000440.1 GCA_029938515.1 Desulfobacterales bacterium
CAAGCTTGAAGATACCGGTGCCGTGATTACCGAAGAGGAAATGGATTCAATGGTTCGCGATTATTATCGAATCAGAGGATGGTCAAACTGATACCCGCGTCAGCAGCAAGTCAAGCCTGATTATAGAACGCGATGAAAAGAGTTTCGTTTTACGTTAATATACACAATTGTATATTAACGTAAAAGAAATGTCTTAAAAAGGATGCTGGAACATCACCCACATACCGCTGCCTTCATCGGATACAGCCCAATCAAGGCGAACCACACCACCTGCCATCATCGCCCGGAGTCCCAATCCGACGTCTACTTTCCAGTCACTGAGCAGTTCCGAAAAGGAATACTCGTCGGCCACCCGGCCCCCTTCCACGAAACCCACAAACTGCCACCAGTCCATCTTGAGCCACCGCAACCAGGAAACCTCTCCGATGGGGTTCCAATGGGGGGTATACCGGTACTCGGCCGTCGTGTAGATGACCGCGCGATCGTTGAAACGGCTCGTCGGATAGGCCCGCATGCGGTAAAAACCACCCAACGTGGCACCGTCGTATTGGGGCGGACGATCGGTGATCACAATATTGCCCTCGGCGTTCAAACTTTCGGTCCAGGTGGGTGAGTCGCCGGTCCAGGCGTTGAAGGCCAGGACTCGCTGTCTGGCCCAACCACTTTCGCCCAGCGAGAAGTATTTGCTGGCTTCGAACTCCCAGAATGTCCAGGTAAACGGTGCATCGCCCCATCCGAAGTCCCGTTTAACGGAGAAAAACTGGGAGCTGCCTTCTGAGGGATTGTTCGGATAGTCAGTATTGTTGTAACCGATACCAAACTCAATGGGGTGAATGGTCCGCTCAAATTTGCCAAGTTCGGTTTCAAAAGACTCTGTTTTATTAAACTGGCGCACCATCAAGGTGGTAATGCCCCCTTTAAAGGGGTTCCAGGTATCCCCGCCGGTTCCGTCGCCCTGCAGCATACCGCCCTTTAAATTGTAGGTCATCATAGACTTTTGCGAGGCGGCTCCGATGGACAGAACATACTCCAGCTTGAAATCAAACCAGTTGTTGTCACCGGGGGTCACCACATAGTCGTCTTTGTTGGAGTCGTTACTGCCGCGTCGAGGCTCATCCGTGGGATAGGCAAGACGAATGTAGGCCCGTTGCTCGGGGTAGTGGCCAAGAGATCCCGAGGCGGACAGAAAAAACCGCTCGGTCCATGGCGGCCGGTAATCCCAGACACCTAAAAAACCGCCGTAAACTTCATCCGGGCCACCGAAAACACTCCCGCCTACGAGCAACTGTTCCTGATAATACCCCTTGGCACCGCCCCCCACGCCCAAGACAGTTCCGAGGGCATCCGTGGAAAAGGCATAGGGCAAAACCAGCCACTCCTCACCTCTTTTGGGGTTCTCTTCACGGATGGTTTTCTGTTTCACCGTGGCCCGTGACCGTGCTTGGGCGCTCAAGGGCATCATTGAAATGACAAAAACCAGTATAAAAAAAACAATCACCGATTTCATCTTCATGATACGATCCTTTCTATGGATATTAGCTCATTGCCAAAATGGGCCAATTTTTCAATTAAATTTTTCGAAAACGAACCTAAAGGCTGGGAAAATGAGACCGTGTAATACATTAGGATTTCTGGTGCGCCCGGCAAGATTCGAACTTGCGACCTACGGATTCGTAGTCCGGCGCTCTATCCGGGCTGAGCTACGGGCGCTTTTCACAGGCATTACACCGATCTTTTTATTCGTTTCCGGGAAGATTGTCAAGATTCCTTTAATTTTTTTTCGCGGGTCCGAGTATATTTGGCGGGGTTTGTGACTTATAGGCTTTCAGATAAAATTTTTGGTCCCGCCGGCGGCGGGACTAGAGGGAGTCCCCCTGAGTAAGGCGTACACCCCGTACGTCGTCGAAGGGAAGGGGGGCAACTGATAACGCAGTCCAAGAGCTTCATCTGGAAGACTATAGGTCGCAATATACCTTGATCCTGATAAACAGGTCAGGTATATACGCCCGATGGCCACAACGGATGAGACATTCATGGAAATGGCCCTCGACGAAGCAAGAACCGCCGGGGAACACGGTGAAGTCCCCGTGGGCGCCGTGCTTATAGATAAAAACATGCGGGTCCTTTCCAGAGCCCATAATTTAACTGTCACGGCCTGTGATGCAACCGCCCATGCCGAGATCCTGGTATTGCGTGAAGGGGGAGGAAAACGATCCAATTATCGGTTGTTGGATACCACCTTGTATGTTACCATCGAACCGTGCGTGATGTGTATGGGCGCCATTATTCATGCTCGGGTGAAACGACTGGTCTACGGCGCGCCGGATCCCCGGTGGGGAGCAGCCGGTTCTTTATACGATTATTGTAGGGATGCCCGTTTTAATCATCGGGTTGAAGTTAGAAAAGGTGTTTGCGAGATCGAATGCCGTAACCTGATTCAGGAATTTTTCAGGAAGCGGCGATTCATCGACAATCAAGGAGATTAAAATGGCCAATATTGTTATTACCGGAACCCAATGGGGAGATGAAGGTAAGGGTAAAATTGTCGACCTGCTGGCAGCTGAAGCGGACATCGTGGTGCGTTTTCAGGGAGGTAACAATGCCGGGCATACCATGGTGGTCAAAGGCAAACAAATCATCAGCCACCTGGTGCCCTCGGGGATATTACAGGGAAAAACCTGTCTGCTCGGTAACGGAATGGTCGTCGATCCGGAAGTGCTGATCGGGGAGATGGATAATCTATCCAAAAAGGGGATCGATGTGGGATCGGATATGATCAAAATCAGCGACCGGGCCCACTTGATCATGCCCTACCACAAGGCCCTCGATAACGCCCGGGAAATAAAAAAAGGGGATGGAAAAATCGGCACCACCGGCCGGGGAATCGGCCCCTGCTACGAAGACCGGGCCGCGCGAAGCGGTCTCCGGTTTGTCGATCTGCTTGATATAGAATCATTCAGGCGGAAGGTGCTTACCGTCATGGACGAGAAAAATTTTATCCTGAAAAATTATTTATCCGCCGAACCGCTGGACCCCGAAGTTATCATTGATACCTATAGCAAGTATGCTGCCCGTCTGGCTCCGCATGTTACAGATGTGTCGATCATCCTGGATGATGCCGTAAAAGCTGATAAGCAGGTGCTTTTTGAAGGCGCCCAGGGAACGCATCTGGATATTGACCACGGCACCTATCCGTTTGTCACATCCTCCCATGTAGTTTCGGGAAATGCCTGCTGCGGCGCCGGTATCGGTCCGGGCCGGATATCCGGGGTACTGGGTATCGT
>JAOZUU010000441.1 GCA_029938515.1 Desulfobacterales bacterium
TCAAAGAGTACCGGACACCGCATATCGGGGCTGATCCGAAAGGATTGGGCTAAACGATGAGCACCATCCTAAAGGCATTAAAAAAGGCTGAATCCGATTCAATCAGCGGGGACCACGATGCCGGCGAAGCGACATCACCCCAACCGCGCGAGAGGGGTTCGGGTGATCGCGTGCGGTCGAAATGGCAGGGCGCTTATCTTTTTATCCCGATTTTCGTTTTGTTGGCCGGCGTCGGCATCTGGCGCTACTTGACACCGCCTGATTCCCCACCGCAAAAATTACCCGAACAGACCTTTCCAATCGCCACGGAACCATCGGACCAGGAAACATCGGACCAGAAATCATCGGACCAGGAAACATCGATGCAAGCGGAAGCAGGAGCCAAACCGCAGCTCAATACGGATAAGTCACCGGTACATCCAGCCCCAGCCATCGATTCCGGCAAGCAACCTGCCCGACAGGAAAGGGCCGATAAAGCCGCAAAGCCCGATATCGACCAAAAGCCGGCGGCTACCGTGGGTAATGACGCGCCCGAACCGCCGTCAAACCGCGACGATTCTCAAGAAAGCCCTGAAAAGCGCCGCCATGCAGAGAACACGATAAAAGAATCTCCCGTCGCGGAAAAGGCCGCTTCCATCAAGCCGAAGAGCAACCGTGCTGAGGACTGGCGTGATGCGAAACGCCTTGAAAATGATCGGATGATGTTGCAGGCGGTTGCCTGGGCGCCCCGGCCTGAAAAACGAATGGGAGTGATCGACGGGCAGGTGGTACGGGAAGGTGATGATGCCAACGGGTATACCGTGGTAAAAATCCGGAAACGGAATATCATCCTGCAACGGGACGGGCAATATTTTCGCCTGGAGTTTCAGGGGAAATAGCTGCCGATGCCCGGTTAAATTTCCAGCACAAGTCCAACAGGGCAGTGATCCGATCCGAAAACATCGTTAGCGATGAACGGTTCAACGACCCAACCTTTATCAATAATATCACGGGTAACGAAAAAATAGTCGATGCGCCACCCGGCGTTGCGTTCGCGGGCTTTAAACCGGTAGGTCCACCATGAATACTTGACCGTTTCCGGATGAAAGTGCCGGAAAGTATCCACATAGCCGCGATCCAGGACCTGGTCCAGCCAATCCCGCTCGATTCTTAAAAATCCCGATCGTTTTTCATTGGCCTTGGGATTTTTCAGGTCGATTTCGTTATGGGCCGTATTGTAATCGCCGGTGATGATGAGGCTCCGGCCGGCCGTTTTGAGCCGGTCGGTATAGTCAAAAAAATCCCTGTAAAAATCCAGCTTGTAATCCAGACGGTCCTGGTTCATCTGGCCGTTGGGAAAATAGACGTTAAAAAAAACAAAATCGCCGAAATCCAATTCCAATATTCTGCCTTCGCGATCGTAGCGATCGATACCCATCCCTGTTTTAACCGATCGGGCCGACAGGCGGGAATAGACGCCGACGCCGCTGTAGCCCTTTTTAATCGTGGCGTCCGACCAGAACGACTTGTAACCTTTAATCGTCGTCATGGCATCGGTTCGCTGGTGGGCTTGAAGTTTGGTTTCCTGGATGGCGAAGATATCCGCGTTTAGTGTGGCCAGGGTTTCCAGAAAACCCTTTTTCATAATAGCCCGCAAGCCATTGACATTCCATGAAATCAATTTTATTTGCCGTTTAGTCATATCAACTGCCTGAAGATTATTTTTCAAAAAAAAAGCCCCCTATGATATATAAGGGGGCTTTTTAAATAATAGAGATGTCATTCAATTGTTGCGATGGAACGTGACGGTGGGGCTTTTTTTACATCATACCGCCCATGCCGCCCATGCCGCCCATGCCACCACCACCGCCCATAGGCGGCGCACCGGCGCCCATATCATCCTTCTTTTCGGGCTTCTCGGCAATCATGGCTTCGGTGGTAAGCATCAGACCAGCCACACTGGCCGCATTCTGAAGAGCGAAACGAACCACCTTGGTGGGATCGATCACACCCGCTTTAATCAGGTTTTCATATTTATCGGTTTCGGCATTGTATCCTTCCGCACCTTCGAGATTCTTGACCTTGTCGATTACCACGGAGCCTTCCAGTCCGGCGTTGTTGGCAATCTGACGAAGCGGTTCTTCAATAGCCCGCTTAACGACCTTGACACCCAGCTTCATATCGGCCTTGATTTTGATTTTATCCAGGGCCGGCAGGCACCGTACCAGGGCGACCCCGCCACCGGCCACGACCCCTTCTTCCACGGCGGCGCGTGTGGCGTTTAAGGCATCTTCCACCCGGGCTTTTTTCTCTTTCATCTCGGTCTCGGTGGCTGCGCCCACGTTGATCACGGCGACTCCGCCGATGAGCTTGGCCAGCCGTTCCTGCAATTTTTCGCGATCATAATCGGATGAAGTTTCATCGATCTGGGTCCGAATCTGCTTGACCCGGCCTTCCAGGGCGCTGCGGGAGCCGGCCCCGTCGATGATGGTGGTATTATCCTTGTCCATACTAATCCGTTTGGCCTTGCCCAGATCGGTGATAGCGAGGTTTTCGAGTTTGATTCCCAGATCCTCGGAAACCACCTGCCCACCGGTTAAAATGGCGATGTCTTCCAGCATGGCTTTACGGCGATCCCCAAAACCCGGGGCCTTGACGGCGGCAACCTGAAGGGTCCCGCGCAGCTTGTTCACCACCAGGGTGGCCAGGGCTTCACCATCAACATCCTCGGCGATAATCATGAGCGGTTTGCCCATCTTGGCGACTTGCTCAAGAACCGGGAGCAGGTCTTTCATGTTGCTGACTTTTTTCTCGTTGATCAGAATATACGGATCTTCCAGAGAGGCGACCATTTTATCGGGGTCGGTGACGAAGTAAGGGGAGAGATAACCGCGATCAAACTGCATGCCTTCCACCACGTCCAGGGTGGTGTCCATGCTTTTGGCTTCTTCCACGGTAATGACACCTTCCTTGCCCACTTTATTCATGGCTTCGGCAATAATATTGCCGATGTTCTCATCATTATTGGCGGAAATAGTACCGATCTGGGCGATTTCGCGTTGATCCTTGGTCGGTTTGCTGTTGTTTTGCAGCTCTTTGACAGCTACTTCCACGGCTTTGTCGATTCCGCGTTTAATCGCCATGGGATTGTTGCCGGCGGCTACCAGCTTCTGGCCCTGTTCATAGATGCAACGGGCCAATACCGTGGCGGTGGTGGTGCCGTCGCCGGCCATGTCGCTGGTTTTACTGGCGACTTCCTTGACCATCTGGGCACCCATGTTTTCAAACTTGTCTTCCAGCTCGAT
>JAOZUU010000038.1 GCA_029938515.1 Desulfobacterales bacterium
GCCAGTTCCGGTGCCGAAGCCCTGCTCAAATTCTTTGAAGCACCGATTAACCCGGGTGATGTACTGCGGTTCGGTGACCACTCCCGTGCCGGGGAATTCTATGATTATAATGAGTATGAAGCGCTAGTTAAGATGGAGCCTTTCCTGCTGAACTTTGACGAGACCGAGGGTGTTTTCCGCGAGGGCGGCGTCATACCCAAGGTAACCGGCAACCAGGATCCCAATTACGTTGGGGTTAATGACGACGGCGCCGACAAGATCTTCGGCGATCTGGGTAATGACTGGCTGGTGGGCGGAACCGGCCGGGATAATATCTACGGCGGGTTCGGCAATGACCTGCTCAATGCTGACGACGACCAATCCACAAACGGTGGATTAAACGACCAGCCGGATACACACCCGACCTATGAAGACCGTGCTTACGGCGGTGCTGGACGTGATGTTCTCATTGCCAATACCGGCGGTGACCGGCTCATTGACTGGGTAGGCGAGTTCAACTCCTACCTGGTGCCGTTTGCACCCTTTGGCATGGCCACAGTGAGCCGCACTCTACAGCCCCAACTTCCGGTCTATCTCTACAACCTGTCCGAAAGTGATGGTGCTGATCCGACAAGGACTGAAGATGGCGGTGATCCTGCCAGGAACGGTGAGCCATGGGGTGAACTCGGACTCGTGCGTCAGAAGGATCCAAACTGGCATGATCAAACCGGAGCACCCATTGATCCCCAGGCCGGGAATATTCCTGGCGGTAAGCGGGATGTCCTTCGTTCAGCTGACTTCAATGATGGTGAAATTAAATCCACTTTTGTAAACAGTGGTGTTTTCGAGGTGAAAAACGGTGTTCTGGCCGTTACAGCTGAATCCATTAGAGGTGATGCTGTGGCCTTGTTCGATCTTGACGACTATCTGCCCAGCTACTTCGAGGTGAGGGCTACCCTGACCATGGAGAAACCCAAAGGTGGATGGAAGGCTAATTCATACGTCATTTTTGATTACCAGAGCGAATTTGACTTCAAGTTTGCAGGCGTTGATGCATCCCGTGACAAGATCCAGCTGGGACATAGAACAGCCGAGGGCTGGATTATAGATGCCGAAACCCCGGCCAAAATCAAACCGGGGATTTACTATAACATGCTTATAGCTGTTAACGGAACCAACGTCACTGTTGTGGTGGACGGGGCCGAATATTTTACCCATACCTATGAGGCACGTGTAGATGCGGACGACTGGGTTTACGGTATCAATGACGGTATGGTCGGACTGGGTTCAAACAACAGCCGCGGTACCTATGACAACATCGCAGTTCAGGTGCTGCCGCCGGAGTACACGTTTAACGCCACCGAAGATTTCGATGATGCAGATGTCGAATTTTTGGCTGTACCACTAACCGGCGACTGGCTTATGAAGGGCGGCCGCTACGAGGGTACGCCTGAGAGTAGTGATCTGGCCGTCAGCCTGCTCGAGATTGGTAATTCTTCGGGGCTGAAGGCCAATTCCATCCTGGAAATCGATGTGATCGTCAACACGGATGCTACGACAGGTATCGTGTTCGATTATTACAATTCTGAGGACTTCAAGTATGCCGGGCTGTCAGCGGATGGCGATGCCCTGATTATCGGCCATTTCATTGATGGTGATTGGATTGTGGACACCAGTTTCGGTGTTAACATTAAATCCGGAAAAAATTATGAAATGGCTCTGTCACTTAAGGGGACTACTGTGGATGTCTCCCTTAAGGTTGAAGATACCAAGAACTGGATGGCCAAGGTCGGGTTTGTTTTCAATGCCGTTACGGTTGACGGCGCCTTTGGTCTCCTGGCAAAGGACGGCCGGGCCAGCTTTGATAGCGTTACCGTAAGGACTGACGATTCTGCCTTTACCGATAATTTGAAAGCCTCTGCCGCTCCTTTGGCAATAGCCGGTAAAAATATCACTAAAGCGGATCTGGCTCCTATCGTGGCCGAAGCTGTCAGCCGCTGGGAGGATTTTCTTGGAGACGACAGTGCTTTGATTGCAGACCTTCATGCGATTGACTTTCAGATTATGGATTTTAATGGTCTGACCCTGGGCCAGGAAACCCCGGATACGATTTTCATTGATGCGGATGCAGCAGGATACGGCTGGTTCGTGGATGACACGCCGGAAGATGATGTGGAATTTGGCACAACAGACAGCGAGGCAGACGGTAAAATAGATCTGTTGACCGCGGTCATGCACGAGATGGGCCATGTTCTGGGATATGATGACCTTTCCGATGATTCCGATGACCTGATGAGCGCCACCCTTGATCCGGGTGAGCGGTATGAGCCCGGCGGAACAGGCCTGGTGGTGATGGATACGGCAGATCTCATGGAAGGGACACAGGAACCTGATCTGGTCTCGGGCAAAAAGGTGAAAAACTCCTGGCTGATGGACTTTCTGGTGAAAAAGGCCCGGAAGGATTACAACCCGTTTGAACCCAGGGAAAGCATTCATATCGTGATGACAGATGAGAAAGGAGAAAAATATTAAAAGAGATTGCTATTATTTTAAAGAGAACATACAATCTCTTTAACTTGTGACGGGAGCATTTCAGCTAATTTTCAAATAACGTTAGAGGAGGAGAACCCATGGCAGATCAGAAAAGTAATACTCCAGAAAAAGATGCCCGGACAGATGGCCAGCCCAAAATCATATGGGACGATTCCACGATGAACAGTTCTTATTGTAATGTATCCAATGTTGCCGGAGGAAGAGAAGAAATTATTTTGCTTTTCGGTATGAATCAAGCCTGGCATTCGGGACAGAAAGAGGTGACGGTCAAACTCTCGGACAGGATGGTGATGAGCCCGTTTGCGGCCAAGCGGCTTTCACTCCTTTTGAACAATGCTCTCGCTGGCTATGAAAAACGCTTTGGTAAGCTGGAAATCGGTGTCCCCCAAGCCTCGGTAGTATCAGATTCCATCAATTAATACCCCGGCAGTTTCCTGGATGAGATAACTTCTGAAGGAGGCGTGTTGCGGATATGGATCAGGACCGGGCAGATCAAAGTGATCATCGTTTATTAGAGGATTCGGAACGCTCAACAAATAGTAAAGAGTCTGACCCGGACTTTCTGTTCTGGCGCCGCTTTGCCGGGACAAAGACACCCAAAGCCTTCTGCCAGAACTGGCTTCCCCTGCAATGCCGCATGTTAAGCAAGGTGAAACATGCCATGGTGCTTCTGGGAAAACCGGACCAGGGACCCTACACCCCTGTTGCGGTGTGGCCGGATGCAAAGCTCAGCATGAATCATCTTGCCGGGATAGCGGAACAGGCCATACGGGAGCGCCGGGGCCTCCTCATTGATGGGGATTCCGGAAACACCTGCATTGCCTATCCCATTGAAGTATTTGAAAAAATCCATGGCGTGGTGGTACTGGAAGTCGAACAACAGTCCAGGCAGGAAGTACAGGGTACCATGCGAGAGCTCCACTGGGGCTGTGCATGGCTTGAAGTCCTGATTCGGAGAACGGAATCATCTAAATCAGGAGAACTCAATGACCGCCTCCGAAACGTCCTGGACCTCATGGTCAGTGCGGTGGAGCATGACAATTTTCATGCATCGGCCATGGCCTTTGTCACCCGGCTTTCTATCTTGCTGGAATGTGATCGGGTCAGTCTGGGATTTGTCAAACGGAACCATGTAAAGGTGAGCGTGCTGTCTCACAGCGCTGATTTTGGAAAGCAAACCAACCTGGCACGGGCCATCGGCCTTGCCATGGATGAGGGAGTGGACCAGCAGGCCATTATCAACTACCCTTTTAAAAAAGAAGATACCCCCCTGATTACCCGGGCCCACGAAGAACTGGAACGCCAGTATGGCGCAGGTGCCATACTGACTATTCCCCTTGGAGATAACGGCCGGGTGATGGGAGGCTTAACCCTTGAACGGCCAGGGGAAAAACCTTTTGATCAGGCCACAGCAGATGTCTGTGAAACAGCGGCAAACCTCATCGCACCGGTTCTTGATATCAAAAGACTGGAGGACCGCTGGATCATAAAAAAAGCAGCACAATCAGTTGGCGTGCAGTTAAAGCGGCTGCTGGGCCCTGGTTACCTGGTCCGGAAACTGGCCGTTATTTTGTTCATCGGGGTTGTTGTATTTTTTTCCCTGTTTGAGACAGACTACCGCGTCACCGCCGTCAGTAACATCGAAGGCCAGGTAAAAAGAGTAATTGCCGCGCCATTTGACGGTTATGTCAAAAAAGCGCCCATTCGCGCCGGAGACGTGGTGGATAAGGGAGAATTCATCTGCCTTCTGGACGACCGGGACCTCAAACTGGAACGCTTCAAGTGGTCTACGGAAAGGCAGCAGCTCACAAACCAGTATCATGAGGCCATGGCAAAACATGAACGGTCCCAGATACAGATTACAAAGGCCAAAATAGAGCAGGCCGAGGCCCAGATTGATCTTCTGGACGAACAGCTGGTCCGGACGGTAATGACGGCCCCTTTTGATGCAGTGGTAATGAGCGGTGACCTGAGCCAGTCCCTGGGATCGCCGGTGGAAAGGGGTCAGGTCCTGTTTGAGGTGGCTCCCCTTGACGAATACCGGGTCATCATTGAAGTGGACGAGCGGGATATTACCGATGTCCATGTGGGTCAGAAGAGCGAAATGATTTTTTCTTCCATTCCCGGAGAATCGTTTCCCTTTGTAGTGCAGAAAATTACACCGGTTACCACGGCAAAAGAGGGGAAAAATTATTATCGCGTGGAAGGCCGGATCGAAAAAGTAACGGATCAGCTCCGGCCGGGCATGGAAGGCATTGGAAAGATTACGGTTGACCGGCGCAAACTGATATGGATATGGACGCACAAGGCGGTTGACTGGGTCCGCCTTAAACTGTGGCAGTGGCTGCCCTAGGGTGCTTATTCCCTGAGGCTCTAATCCTTAACCCGGAGGGGTGTACATGATATGACGGATTCTCTGTTCAGTGCTTCCTGGTACCGGGTAGCGGGTTTAAAACCCCGTCTTCGCGGGCATGTTCAGATTCACCGCCACCATTATCGGGGTGAGCTGTGGTATGTTCTCCAGGACCATTTATCCGGAAAATTCCAGCGATTTACACCTGTTGCATACCAGGCCATTGGTTTAATGAACGGAAAACGAACGGTGCAGGAAATCTGGGATCTGGCGTGTTCCCGGCTCAAGGCAGACACCCTGACCCAGGAGGAAATGATTCGGCTTTTAAGCCAGCTTCATGCTGCTGATGCCCTTCAATCCGATGTTGTTCCCGATACGCTGGAACTGCTAAACCGGTTTGAAAAGCAGCGATATGGAAAGTGGAAACAGAATCTGAGAAGTCCTCTTTTCATGCGATTCCCCCTTTTAGACCCTGAAGGTATTCTGACCCGGTTTCAATCACTGGTGAGACCTTTTTTCAGCCTGCCAGGGTTCATTATCTGGCTTATCGTGGTGGGGACCGGATTTTTTTTTGCAGGGATTCACTGGTCTGAGTTGACCCTGAATATTACGGATCGAATTTTATCACCCACAAATCTGGTTGTATTATGGCTGACCTTTCCCTTCCTGAAAGCCTTTCATGAGTTTGCCCATGGGTTTGCGGTGAAGATAAAGGGCGGCGAGGTGCATGAAATGGGAATTATGATGCTCGTGTTTACCCCTATTCCCTATGTGGACGCATCTTCTGCATCCTCGTTTCGGGAAAAGCGGGACCGCATCATTGTGGGCGGGGCGGGACTGGCCGTGGAGATTTTCATTGCCGCCATCGCTCTGTTTGCATGGATCAATATGGAGCCCGGTCCGGTCCGGTCGCTGACCTATAATATTATTTTTATCGCTGGTGTTTCATCCGTGTTTTTTAACGGTAACCCCTTACTGCGCTATGATGCCTATTATGTTCTGTCGGATTTTCTGGAGATACCCAATTTCGGAACACGGGGAAATCGATATTTTCTATACCTGATTCAACGCTATTTACTGGGCATCAAAGAAGCAGAGCCGCCGCTTTCCAGAAAAGGAGAACGGTTCTGGTTTATTGTTTACACAATTTTATCATTTATATACCGCATGTTTGTTTATGTGGCCATCATCCTTTTTGTGGCCAGCAAATTTTTCTTTGTCGGGGTCATGTTTGCCTGCTGGGGTTTGACAAACATGTTTATTTTACCGATATACAAAGGCTTGAAATTCCTGATGACCTCTCCCCGGCTGGTCCGAAACCGATTCCGGGCTGTGCTGGCCACCAGTCTTTTTATGGCCATGGTGGGAGTATTGATCTTTCTGGTTCCCGTGCCCCTGGGCACCCTGACCGAAGGCGTCATATGGGTCCCGGAAAAATCTTTTGTCCGTGCAGGTGCCGACGGTTTTGTTGAAAAAATCATCGCAAAGCCGGGTGAAAGGGTCAAAAAAGGAGATGCGCTGATCAAATGTTCCGACCCTCTTTTACCGGCCCAGATTCGACTCCTGGAAGCCCAGAAGAGGGAAATGGAGGTCATTTACGATACCCATATTTTATCAGACAGGGTAAAGGCGGAAATAACAAAGGAAGAAATCCGGCATATTACGGCCAGGCTCAATGATGCCCGCGAAAGGGCAAAAGAGCTGATGATCGTCAGTGACACGGACGGTGTTTTCCTTTTGCCCATGGCCCGGGACCTTCCTTCGGTATTTGTCCGCCGGGGGCAGCTGCTGGGATATGTAATGAACCGATCCGCCATAACCGCCCGGGTGATCGTCTCCCAGGCAGATGTTGATGCTGTGCGGAGACAGACCCTGGGGGTCAGTGTCCGGCTTCCGGAAGATCTTTCAAAAACCCTGCCGGCAGTGCTCATGCGGGAAGTGCCGGCGGCAACGGATGAACTCCCCGGTCTGGCCCTGAGCCAGGAAGGAGGGGGAAAAATTGCCATCGATCCCCGGGACAGATATGGCAATAAGGCGTTTCAGAAACTGTTTCTGTTTGATATTGAACTGCCCTCTCATACGGGCATATATCATGTGGGCAGTCGTATATATGTCCGGTTTAACCATGGAACGGAACCTGTTTTCCGGCGATGGTACAAGGGGATAAGACAACTTTTTTTAAAGAGGTTCAATGTTTAAGGGCATCATGAACCCGGGCGGAACTGCCGGCATTTATCCGGAACGTGAAGAACCGCGTCCGGGGAAAGCAGACCGCCTGTCCGGCGCTATAGAAGGTTTTTTTGCCTCTCGGTTCAGGCCGAAGCACGGATCTTACAGCTGGATTGTTAAAGCTGTTAATGCCTGTCAGCAGTCAACCCGGGACTTAAGCGATGAAGAAATTTTAGAGACCGGCCGAAAATTGCGCCCCCTTTTAAAAAAAGAAGGATTTTCCAGAGAACGGGTCGCCCGGACATTTGCATTGGTGCGTGAAGCTGCCGGACGACATCTCGGCATGCCCCATTTTGATGTTCAACTGGTGGGTGGATATATCCTGTTGAACGGTATGGTGGCGGAAATGGAAACAGGGGAAGGCAAAACCCTGGTTGCGACCCTGCCGGCCTGTACAATGGCCCTTGCCGGTATCCCTGTCCATATCATCACCGTGAATGACTACCTGACATCCCGTGACTCCGATTGGATGACGCCGGTATATAAGGCACTGGGGCTTACTGTGGGCACCATTGTCCATGGAATGGATCCGGCAGCCCGGAAAGAGGCCTATCAATGCGATGTTACGTATTGTACCAATAAGGAAGTGACCTTTGATTATCTCAGGGACAGACTCATCCTCTGGGACAGGCCCACCCAGATCCGTCTCAAGGTTGAACGGCTCTACGGTGACGCATCAAGGATTCCACAGCTTGTTATGCGGGGTCTTTATTTTGCCATTGTTGATGAAGCGGACAGCGTGCTTGTGGATGAGGCGAGAACGCCCCTTATTATCTCTTCCCAGGTCGATGGCCTGTACGAACAGAAGGTCTACCAGAGTGCCATTACGATTGCCGGGGCATTTATCCCTGGTAAGGATTTTGTGATTTCAGAAGGGGACCGCATTGTGGAACTGACCCATTCGGGCAAATCCAGGGTCAAAGATTCTGACTGGGAGAACCTGCCTGAGAGTATCAATGAAAAACAGCGGGAACACCTGGTAAAGCAGGGTCTGTCTGCATTACACCTGTTCAAGCCTGACAAGCAGTATCTGGTCAAGGACGACAAAATACAGATCATTGATGAATATACCGGACGGCTGATGGCGGATCGATCATGGGAAATGGGCCTGCACCAGCTCATTGAAATCAAGGAAGGGTGTGAGATGACCTCGCCGAAGCAGACACTGGCACGCATCAGTTACCAGCGGTTTTTTCGCCGTTATCTCGGCATTGCCGGAATGACCGGTACCGCCCGGGAGGTGTCGGGAGAGCTGTGGTCTGTTTACCGTATGCGGGTGGTGTGTGTGGCCACAAACCGCCCCATACAACGGCACCATATTGCCGACCGCGTGTATGCCGGTGAAGGGGAAAAATGGAAAGCCGTGATCAAAACAATCTCAAAAATGCATGATTCAGGCCGACCGGTATTGGTGGGCACCCGGTCTGTTGAAGCCTCTGAACAGCTCAGTCAATTCCTGGAAGAGGATGGACTGCCCCATAAGGTGCTGAACGCAAGACAGGACCAGGAAGAGGCCGAAATTATCTCACAGGCCGGTGAGATTGCCCAGATTACCGTTGCAACAAACATGGCCGGCCGGGGAACGGATATTCGACTGGCTCCCGGGGTGGCGGAACTGGGCGGGCTTCATGTCATCGGGACCGAACGCCATGAAGCCAGTCGGATCGACAGACAGCTTTTCGGCCGCTGTGGAAGACAGGGGGACCCGGGCAGTTACAGCAGTATGATTTCCATTGATGATGAACTGGTTAAAGTTTATGTGAATAAATTTATTCAGTGGCTGGCCATGCCGGTCGTAAAAAAACAAGGTATGTTCATTTCGAGCTGGGTTGGAAAGATGGTTTTTCGTATGGCACAAAGGGCTGCTGAACGGCTGCATTCGCGCATGCGTAAAAACCTATTGAAAATGGATGATCAGATGGGTGAATCCCTTTCTTTTTCAGGTCGTTCCGAATGATACAAGGATGATTTCTATGAAATTTGCAAACAGGTTTTTAGCAGGAGTTCTGGTGGGGGCAATATTGGTCTGGCCGATGGTTGCCGGATCTTTTCAGGAAGGGAACCAAAGCCTTGAATTCGATGGGGTGATCGAACCGTATCGGATCGTGGAAGTTGGCAGTGAAGTCCCCGGAATACTTAAGAAAGTATATGTGGATCGCGGGGATACGATTTCTGTGGGTCAGAAAGTGGCGTTGCTTCGGTCGGGTGTTGAAAAAGCAACCCTTGAGCTGGCCCGGGTCAGGGCCGACATGCAATCCAATATCAGAGCAAAAAGAACGGCCCTGGAATTTTCTCAAAGGCACTGCAACCGTATCAAAGACCTTTATGAAGCTAAAGCTCAGTCATTCCAGAAATGGGATGAGGTTGAGACCCAGAGAATCCTGGCAGAAACGGAACTGGCAGATGCCATGGAACAAAAACGTCTGCATGAGCTGGAGTTTGTGCAGGCCTCTGAAGTGGTCAAACGCAAAACGATTTTAAGCCCGGTGGCAGGCGTTGTCATGGAGCGGTATCTTTCCAAAGGGGAATATGTGGAAGACAAGCCTGTTATTAAAGTGGCCCAGATGGATCCCTTAAAGGTCGAAGTGGTGATGCTGGTGTCGGAAATCGGGTTCGTAAAAATCGGGATGCGGGGTATTGTAAAGCCGGAAGCCCCGGTCAATGGTGAGTACGAGGGGATTGTGACCATTGTAGACAAGGTCATTGACGCGGCAAGCGGCACCTTTGGCGTTCGCCTGGAGATCCCCAATCCAAAATTCAAAATTCCGCCGGGGTTAAAATGCAAAGTCATTTTCAGCGGCACATCAAAGGAGTTGAAAAATGAATAAATTTTCTGTCTTTTTTATGATGAATTTCTTTCTGATCCTGTTTTTTTGTCTGCAAACGGTCTCTGCATCAGACGTTACGGAAAATAAAGTATTTACTTTGGAGGAAAGCATTGATCTGGCGTTGGAAGAAAACTGGTCCTTCAAGGCCCTGAAGGAAAAAGAGATCCAGGCCATGGACGCTAAAAACCAGGCCAGATCCGACTTCCTGCCCAAGCTGAGGATGGAATATTCCTATACCCGCCTGGACGATGATTCCAAATCCGGGTCCAGTCTTGCGGGATATGGTATAGTTCAGTCAAGGGACAATTTTCAGTGGCGGGGAACTGTGACCCAGCCCCTTTTTACCGGGTTCGCTCTGATCAGCACATACCGGTTTGCAAAACTTGGAATCGATATGGCCCAGATGGATATTGAACTGAACAGACTTGACCTGGCCCTTCAGGTCAAAGAGGCCTATTTTAATATTCTTATTTATGACAAGGCAGTTGAAGTTATTGAAAAAGCGGTTGAATTCCTGTCCTCCAATGTTGAATTAACAAACAGTTTCTACAAGACGGGGATGATACCTGTAAATGATCTGTTAAAGGTAGAACTGAAACTGGCCAATGCCCAGCAGAATCTGGTGGAAGCTAAAAATCAGGCAAAACTGGCCCGGTCGGCATTTAATATTGTTCTGGCCCAGCCGGTCAATGTACCAGTGGATGTGGAGGATATCCTGGCCTATGAACCCCAGGTGGTCGATTTCCAGGCAAGCGTAGAAAAAGCATTGGAAGACCGCCCGGAGATAAAACTTATTGGTACTGAAATTCAACAGGCAGAGCAGCAGGTAAAACTGGCCGAAAGCAGATATTACCCTGAAATCAATCTGAATTATGATTATATAAAAGAAGGCGATGAAGCCAATGTGTCAGGAAGCCCGTTTCATGACGAGGACAGATGGCAAATCGCGGCAATATGTTCATGGTCCATCTGGGAGTGGGGAAAGACTCATTATACTGTAAGGGAAAAGCAAAGCATAATAAACGAACTCGTTAAAACGAAAAAAGCCATAGAGGAAAGCATTTATCTGGATATAAAAGAGGCGAAACTGGGCCTTGATACGGCTGAAAGTAACATCCCCGCCACCCAGAAAGCTGTTCTGCAGGGTGAAGAGAATCTGAGGGTAAACAAAATAAGTTATGAGGCCCAGATGAATACCATCACCGAGATTCTGGATGCCCAATCCCTGTTAACCCAGGCAAGGGTGAACTATTACACGGCACTTTACAGTCATCATCTGGCAAGGGCCAATTTATTAAGGGCCATGGGAACCTATTAATTCTATTGCTATTCTGTTGAATTTGACAATTGCATCGGATCAGGTATAACTGTTCCAGAGGTTTTTCATTATGGCGGTATTTGAATATAAGGGTTTAAACAGCAAAGGGAAAAAAGTATCCGGCATCCTTGATGCCGAGAGTACTTTGGCTGCAAAATTAAAATTGCGGCAGCAGGAAATTTTTCCTACCTTACTCAATAAAATTGAATCTGACTCGACTGCAAAAGAGAAAAAAACACCTTCTTTTTTTAGCGGATTCACTTTGTTTTCAAAAGTCAGTTCGTCTGAATTATCCATGATTATAAGACAAATGTCGACTCTTTTGTCTGCCGGGTTTCCCCTGGTTAAGGCTGTGAGCACACTGATTCCCCAGACCCGGTCAAAAACCATGAAAAGAGTGCTTTCAAGGGTAAAGGATGCCATTGAAGAAGGCAGCAGCTTTGC
>JAOZUU010000442.1 GCA_029938515.1 Desulfobacterales bacterium
GCCGACCCTCTTCCATCTCCAGCGTTCCCAGCGTCAGGGCCATGGCCAGACCAAGTAACCCGGTTTCCACGGCTTGTTGAATCGGCGCCGGCAGGCGTGTCAAACGGATCAGCTTGTCGATCATCTTCGGGTTTTCGACCAGCCCAAGAGGGGTGGCAATATCCGCCAGACGTTTTGATTCGGGATAAGACTCTTCCAATAATGCAAACGCCCGGGCTTTTTCCATCAGGTTCAGCGGTCGCTGCCAGGCATTGTCCGCCACGGCCAGTTGAACGACCTTCCGAGTCGGGGTTTTCGGTCCCAGTACCCGGCAGGGAATCTCTTCACAACCTGAACGGCGACAGGCCGCTATCCGTCGAAAACCGGAGACAATCCGCCGGTGAGGTTCCTTTTCAAGAATCAACGGCGCCTGAAGCAGCCCCAACCGGTCGATGGATTCGGCCAGCGCATCGATCCAGTCTGGATCGGCCAAAGAACTGATCCGGCAGGTATGATCACTTAAATCGATGGTGTCGAGGGGTACTGATTTCGTTTGGGTGTAAATCACGATGGCTGGTTTGAACCCCCGTTTGATGATAAATTACAGCCATTTTCCCAGGATTCAAGGATCCAGGGGCCATGGGTTCAAGGAAAAACTTGGTAGGGTCCACCATTTGCCCCCTTGGACCCTTCGACCCTTTGACTTTTGGACCTTTATTTAATTAAACAGCATAGGCATTTCCGGCCAATTGTCTCAGGGCCTCCAGGTATTTCGCCCGGGTCGCATCGATCACATCCGCCGGGATCTTGGGGCCCGGAGGGGTCTTGTCGTAATTGATGGAGAGCAGGTAATCGCGTACATACTGCTTGTCATAGCTTTTTTGAGCACCGCCGGGCGCGTAGGTTTCCCTGGGCCAGAACCGGGAGGAGTCGGGGGTCAGGACTTCATCGATGAGGATGATATCATCTCCATCCAGGCCGAATTCAAATTTAGTGTCCGCAATGATAATTCCCTTTTCAGCCGCCAGCTCGGCACCTTTATTATAGATCGCCAGGCTGATCTCCCTGACCTTTTCGGCCAGCGGGCGGCCGACGATTTCGGCGGCCCGGTCGAAATCGATGTTCTCGTCGTGGGCACCCAGCTCTGCTTTGGTGGAAGGCGTAAAGATCGGTTCCGGCAGCCGATCGGATTCCACTAGGCCATCGGGGAGCTTGATGCCGCAGACTGTCCCCGATTCCCGGTAGGACTTCCAGCCCGAACCGGAAACATAACCACGCACCACGCATTCGATGGCCAATGGTTCGGTTTTTTTCACCAGCATGCTCCGGCCTTTGAGGATATCGGCGTAGGGACGGCACTTGTCGGGATACTGATCCACATCTCCGGTTATCAGATGATTGGATACGATGGGCCGCATGACTTCAAACCAGAAAAGGGAAATCTGGGTCAGAACCTTGCCCTTGTCCGGAATCGGGTCCGGCATGACCACATCAAAGGCTGAGAGCCGATCGGTGGCTACCATCAGCAACTGGCCGTCCCCCAGATCGTACATGTCCCGAACTTTACCGCGCTGTAAAAGTTTCAGATCCGCTAAATTCGTTTCCATCACCGGTTTGCTCATGAGAACCATCCTTTCAAATCCCCCCCTTTAGGAGGGCAAAAAAGCGTGGGGGGTGTAAGTCATTAAAGCAAAATCCCTCTCAATTTCCCTTCAAAGGGGGAATTTGTCACGTTTCACCCTAAGTTAATGACATTGGTCACGCAACGGTAAATATTATAGCCGTTATACTGTATCCAAAAAGTTTGTCAATAATTCCCATGAAACGTCAAGGTCAGATTGAATCCGGACAATGAAATCCCCCTGAATCCCCCTTTACAAAGGGGGACTTAATCTTTCCCTCTTTTGAAATTGTATTTAGTGTGTTATCCAATCCATAATTATGAATTTTTTAGTTTCTGTCTGACAGGTAAACCCAATCCCAATCAATCAAAATAACCCAAGGAGGATATGATGGACAAAAAAGTAACGGTTGTGGGGGCCGGAAACGTCGGCGCCACCGCGGCCCAGAGGCTGGCGGAAAAAGAACTCTGCGATGTGGTCCTGGTCGATATCATCGAAGGCGTGCCCCAGGGCAAGTCGCTCGATCTGACCGAAGCGGCGCCCATTGAAAAACACGACGCCCATCTGACCGGAACCAACGATTACGATGCCTCCGCGGGATCCGACATCGTCATTATCACGGCGGGAATTCCCAGAAAACCAGGCATGAGCCGGGATGATCTTATCAGCACCAATGCCGGCATTATGAAAAACGTCACTAAAGCCGTCGCTCAGAAGTCACCCGACGCCGTCTTGATCATCGTCAGCAATCCTCTGGACGCCATGTGTCATGTCGCTTATGAAACCAGCGGTTTTCCGAAAAACCGGGTGATGGGCATGGCCGGGGTGCTTGATTCGGCACGCTTTCGGGCCTTTATCTCCATGGAACTGAATGTTTCCGTGGAAAACACCCATGCCTTTGTTCTCGGCGGACATGGCGACACCATGGTTCCCCTTCCCCGGTATTCCACCGTGGCAGGCATTCCCATCACCGAGCTGATGGCCCAGGATCGGATCGATGCCCTGGTCGCCCGGACAGCCAATGGGGGGGCCGAGATCGTTTCTCTCTTAAAAACGGGCAGTGCTTACTATGCCCCGGCCTCGGCCGCCGTAGAAATGGCCGAATCGATTCTAAAGGACAAAAAGAAAATCCTCCCCTGTGCCGCTTACCTCGACGGCGAGTATGGGTTAAAAGGTCTGTTTATCGGTGTACCGGTCAAGCTGGGCGCCAACGGCATCGAGGAAATCATCGAGATTTCGTTGACCGATGACGAAACAGCAGCTTTGCAAAAATCCGCCGCCGCCGTGGCCGAGCTTAAGGATGTGCTGGCTGGGATTGATTACTAGCTGGATTCTGGATACTGGTCACTGGATGCCTGATGCTCGTCACTGGATGCTGGATACCGGATGCTGGATATTTGTGACCAGAATCCAGTACCCGGCATCCAGTATCAAGTTTTTGCTCGCGTTGACAGATACCGATGGACCGTTTCCGCCGCCGGCCGGGTCATGCCGGGAACAGTGGTCAGCTCTTCGACCGTGGCGGCGGCAATCGCCCTGACATTCCCAAAATGGGTCAGCAGGGTTCGTTTACGTTTAGGGCCGATGCCCGGAATCCCGTCGAGAGCGGAAACGACCGCTTTTTTGGTTCGCCGCCGCCGTTGAAAGGTAATGGCAAACCGGTGGGCTTCGTTGCG
>JAOZUU010000443.1 GCA_029938515.1 Desulfobacterales bacterium
ATGGTCCCCTGAATGATCAGGGGTGACAGAATATTCGGCAGGATATGACGCCCGACAATTGCCCACTCACTTCGGCCACAGGCCCTGGCGGCGGTCACATATTCTCGCTTCCAGGTTGTGGTGGCTACGGCCCGGGTCAAGCGGGCGAAGATCGGAATATAAAAGATGCCGATGGCGAACATGGCGTTAATTACCGAGGGACCCAGAATGGAGGTGATTAAAATCGCCGTCAGCACCGCCGGAAATGCGAACAATAAATCTGAAAACCGCATAAGCGCTTCATCGGTCCAACGGCCGTAATAGGCGGCGGCAAGTCCCAGGGACACCCCGATTCCCATGCCGATGGCGACGGTTACCAGGCCGACGATAATGGAGTTCACGGCTCCCACCATCACCCGCGACAGGATGTCACGACCGTACTGGTCGGTCCCCAGGGGATGCCCCGGGGAGGGTGATTCAAGTCGGTGCGGGGGATTCATGGAATTGGCGTCGTAAGGCGTCCAGACCAGGCTCAATAATGCCATGGCGATCACAACCAGCGACAGGGCAAAACCAACCAGGAAATTTTTATTACCCAAAAAGCGTTTCATTTTTCCGTTAGCTCATTGGAGTCGAATAAATGGTCAAGTTATAAAAAATAAACTCCTTTGCGATCTTTGCGGTTCATTGCGTTCAAATAGCCATATGCATACGTCACTGTAATTAAGAACACATGTACTTAGTTTTTAGCCCCGCTTTCCTATCCCCGCCGAAAGCGCGGGTCTACGAAAGCGTAGGTGAGATCGACGATAAAGTTCACCATAATAACCGCTGCCGCCATAAACACCACGATCTCACGAACCACCGGCAGGTCGCGCTGGCCGATGGCCTGGAAAACCAGACGGCCCAACCCCGGCAGGTAGTAGACGTTTTCAATGATGATGGCGCCGGCCAGCAATTGCCCCAGTTGAAGGCCGAGGATGGTTAAGACCGGCACCAGGGCGTTTTTCAGGCCATGGACATAAACCACCGTTCGTTCTTTCAAGCCCTTGGCCCGGGCCGTGCGGATATAATCCTCCCGAAGAACTTCCAGCATGGAGGATCGGGTGAGCCGGGTTAAAATAGAAGCCCGGATGACCCCCAGGGCAAAGGCCGGCAAAATAAGGGCCTTCAGCGAGCCCCAAAAGCTCACATCCCATCCGGGAAATCCGCCGGCGGAAAAAAGTCCCCATTGGACGGCGAAAAGCAAAATCAACAGAATCCCCAGCCAGAACTCGGGGATGGCCAGCCCCAGTTGGGTAAAAGCCATGACCGCCACGTCCCCCGGCCGGTTCTGATGCTGGGCGGCATAAATCCCAAACGGAAGCGAGATCACCACGGCAAACACCATGGCCATCAGAGCCAAAGGTCCGGTCACTGCCAGACGTGAGATAATCAGGTCGTAGACCGGCATGTCGTAGTTGATGGAACGACTTCCCTGGCCGGTAAAAAGTCCCGCAATCCAACTGCCGTATTGGGTCCAAAACGGTTGGTCCAATCCCAGTTGCGCCCTGAGATTGGCCAGGGTTTCCGGCGTGGCGTTAATGCCAAGAATGATTTGGGCCGGATCGCCGGGTAAAACGAAAAGAACCGAGAAAACGGTCAACGATATGACGAACAGCAGCAGGATCAGGATGGTAATATTCTTTAAAAGATAGCGATACATGGGTTATTCGTACTATTTTTTCCGCCACACTTCGGTCAGATCCAACGCAATCGTGGGCGCATTTTTCCAGAACCCCATGACATCGGCTTTCATGGCTCGAAGGGCCGGTGCGGAAAAGAGGTATCCGTTGACCGCATCTTCGGCGATGATCTCCTGGCATTTGCCGAATAACTCGGCCTTTTCGGCCTCACTGGGCGCTTTCAGCGCTTTGGCATACGTGTCCTGAAATTCCTTGGAGTCGTATTGAAAGTAATAGTCGGGTTTGGCATAAATACCGATATCCCAGGCTTCCACATGCCCGATCATGGTCAGCTCGAATTCTTTCTTTTTAAAGATACGCTCAATCCACTGGCCCCATTCGACAATTTCCACTGTCAGCTTGATGCCGACTTTGCCCAGCATATCGGCGATGACTTCACCGGCTCGTTTGGAATACGAGTAAATGGCCGGGAGTTTAATGGTGGCGCTGAATCCGTCGGGATATCCGGCTTTTTTCAGCAGTTCCCTGGCCTTGTCAGGATTGTAGGCAAATTTTTGTGTCAGGTCGATATAGTAAGGGGTGGATGGGGACCAATGGGATCCGATGGGGGTGCCGTAACCGAACATGACCAGATCCACAACCACCTGGCGATCGATGGCGTAGGCCATGGCCTGACGGACCAGTTTATTGTCGAACGGTTTGGCCTTATTGTTGGTGGACATGACCACCTCACCGGTGGAGGTGCCGGAAGTGACTTTAAAGCGTTTATCCTTGCTCAGGGTCATGGCGGATTCCGGGGCGGCAATGGATGAGATGACGTCGATATCGCCGGCTTTCAGGGCCGCCAATTGGGCACTGGCGTCGCCGATGAATTTAAAAACCACCTTATCCAGGTAGGGCAGTTCAGGATTCCAGTAGCCGTCAAACCGGGCCATCTCTACACGGTCGCCGCGGACCCATTTGACGAACTTGAACGGTCCGGTGCCGATGGGATTGGATTTGGCACCTTCGTAGCCCTTCATCGGCAGCATGACCGCGTCGCCTTCGGCCATGTGAGCGATAAACAGAGCGTCCACATCTTTTAAGGTAAGGGCCAGAGTGTCGTTATCCGGGGTCTCGATTTGGGTGATCCCCCGAAAATATTCGGGATGGGCATTCACCGTTTTTTCCCCCATGGCCCGTTCCAGGTTCCACTTGGCGACCTGGGCGTTGAAGGACTCGCCGTTATGGTATTTGACCCCTTTGCGCAGATGAAACGTATAGACCTTCCCATCAGCGGAGGCATCCCAGCCGGTGGCCAGGCCGGGGATAAATTCCCCTTTGCTGTTTACTTTCACCAGCCCTTCATAAATATTAGCATAAACCACCCGATCGATGGCCGCGGCCGTGTTGGCGGTGGGGTCAAGTCCCGGCGGTTCGGCCGGTTGACACACGATCAGACTGCTGCCTTTAACCGGTGTGTCGGCCCAAACGGCAGCCGGTACGGTCATCAACATAATTGTAAAAAAAACGAATGCCAATTTTTTCATCATCTCTTCCTCCTGCATTTTTAGATTGATGGCGTCGTCAAAAGTCCCATCTACGGCGTTGTCGTGTTTTTTCAGACGC
>JAOZUU010000444.1 GCA_029938515.1 Desulfobacterales bacterium
TGGGCAAGGCCGCCGTGGAAAAAGGGTTTACCTTAAAGGATATCGGTGTTGTATTACATGCCAAGTTCCACCAGGATTTCGGGAATATTCTGGACAAGGTCCAGATCACGCTCTATACCAAGAAAAAGGATGTGGACGATTTGACCAAACGGGCCCGGGGCGAATACAAGAAGCGCGACGAGCGGGTGGAGAACATGACCGACGAGGACGTGGAAATTTACTACTCCTGCACCCTGTGCCAGTCCTTCGCCCCCAGCCACGTATGCTCGGTCAGCCCCGAGCGGACCGGCCTG
The DNA here is from genome assembly GCA_029938515.1 of Desulfobacterales bacterium. GTDB lineage: Bacteria > Desulfobacterota > Desulfobacteria > Desulfobacterales > QNYZ01 > QNYZ01. The sequence continues at coordinate 294 of JAOZUU010000444.1, forward strand.
TGCGGCGCCTACAACTGGATGGACTGCAAGGCCTCTTTCGAGATCAACCCCACCGGTCCCAACCAGCCCATTGAAAAGGGTGAATGTCTCGATCCGGTCCTGGGCCAGTGGAAAGGGGTTAACGAGTTTGTCACCAAGGCCTCCCGGGGTGCCATCGATCACTATAACTTCTACTCCATGATCATCGATCCCATGACGACCTGCGGGTGCTGTGAATGCATTGCCGCCATGCTGCCGGCCTGTAACGGTGTCATGACGGTCAGCCGGGAATACGTCGGCGAGACCCCCTGCGGAATGAAATTCACCACCCTGGCAGGGGTGATGGGCGGGGGGGCTTCCACCCCGGGATTCGTGGGGCACTCCAAGTTCAATATCACCCAGGGAAAGTTCATCAAAGGCGACGGCGGTCTACTTCGCATGGTGTGGATGCCCAAGGTCCTCAAGGAAGAAATCCGCGAGCGTCTTGAAAAGGCCGGCGAACGGATGGGCGTACCGGACCTGGCTGACCGGATTGCCGATGAGACCGTTGGACTCACGGAAGAAGAGATTCTGCCCTTCCTCCAGGAAAAAAAGCATCCGGCTCTTGAAATGGATCCCCTGATCGGTTGATTTTTTTAAATGGGGGTCGGTTGATTTTTTAAACTGGGGATCGGCCGATACAGTTCAACCGGATGATCCCTGTGAGGCACGGGAAGAAAAAGTACCGTGCCTTGCGGGGAAACTGATGATTATAAAACGAAGGAGATAGAAATGGCATTAACTGGTATACAGATTTTTAAACTCCTGCCGAAAACCAACTGCAAGGAATGTGGCGTGCCGACCTGTCTGGCCTTTGCCATGAACCTGGCGTCCGGTCGGGCGGAGCTGGACGCCTGCCCGTATGTATCCGATGAAGCCCGGGAGCAGCTGGCCGAAGCATCGGCCCCGCCCATCCGGCCGGTCAAGATCGGCAAAGGGGTTCGGGAGCGAACCGCCGGTGGAGAAACAGTTCAGTACCGCCACGAGAAGACCTTTTATAACCCCACCGTGGTCGGTGCCCTGGTCGGTTCCGATATTGCCGAAGCGGACCTGGAAGCCAAGTTGAAAACCTGGAATGCGTTTCAGTTTGAGCGGGTCGGTTTCAACCTCCGGCCGGAGCTTGTGGCCGTCAAGGATGTCGATGGCAATGCCGATGCATTTGCCGCCACGGCTAAAAAGATTGCCGCGACATCGGAATTCAATCTGGTGCTGATGACCGAAGATATCAACGTGATGAAAGCCGGGGTGGAAGCCTGTGGTTTCAAACGGCCCCTGATGTATGCGGCCACCGAAGCCAATGCGGACGATTTCGGTGCCCTGGCCAAGGAGAACGATCTGCCCCTGGCCATCAAGGCCGATTCGGTGGAAGGATTGGTCCCTTTAAGCGCCAAGTTAACCGGGATGGGATTAAAGGACCTGGTGCTCGATCCCGGATCCAGGGAAATCAAGCAGTCCCACGAAGACCAGATTGCCATCCGCCGGGCCGCGCTGAAAGATGCCAACAAGGATGTTGGCTTTCCGACCATTACATTCCCATGTGAAATGGCGTCCAACCTGGACATGGAGTCACTGATTGCCGGGATGCATATCGCCAAATACGGCGGGATTGTTATCCTCTCCGATTTTATCGGCGAGAGCCTGTTCCCCCTGCTGGTGAGCCGGTTGAATATTTTTACCGATCCCCAGCGACCCATGACCGTTACCGAGGGGATTTACGAAATCAATAACCCCGACGAAAACTCTCCGATTCTTGTCACCACCAATTTCGCACTGACATACTTTATCGTTTCCGGAGAGATAGAAGGGAGCCGGATACCGACCTGGCTGTTGATCAAGGATTCGGAGGGATTGAGCGTATTGACCGCCTGGGCGGCCGGCAAATTTGCTGGAGACGATGTGGGGATGTTCGTGAAAAAATCCGGCATCGCGGACAAGGCCAAGACCCGGGAGGTGGTGATTCCCGGATACGCGGCCGCCATTGTCGGAGAAGTGGAAGAAGAACTGCCCGACTGGACCATCACTGTCGGGCCGAGAGAAGCGCCGCATATTCCGGCTTTTCTGAAAGGAAAATAAATCCGTGGAGGGGAGGGTGTATGTTACTTATCGGTGAAAGTTTAAACGTGATTTCAACCAAGATCGGCCGGGCCTATAAAGAGCGCGATCCCAAACCGATCCAGGAAGAGGCCATTTTCCAGAAAGAAAAGAAAATGGATTTTATCGACATTAATCTCGGTCCTGCTAAAAAAGACGGCCATGAATTGATGCCCTGGGTGGTGAAAACCGTCCAGGAAGTCGTGCCGGATATTCCCCTGGCGCTGGATACCTCCAATATCAATGCCATCGAAGAGGCGCTCAAGGTGATCAAGGAGGTGCCCGGCAAATCGCATATCGTCAATTCCATCATGGTCCGTCCCGAGCGTTACGAGAAGATGGTACCCCTTACGGCCGAGCATGGCGCTGACTTTGTTGCTCTGATGTGGGGTCCGGAGGGGTTGCCCCGGGATGAAAATGAACGGGCGGCCCTGTGTGTCGAGCTGCTCTATTTTGCCAATGAGGCCGGTATTCCCAACGAAAAAATATGGGTGGACGGGATCGTCACACCGGTGAACATCCAGCAGCCTCAGGCCATCAGCCTGATGGATTTCCAGGGGATGCTTCAAGATGTGGCTCCGGGTGCCAAGAGCACCTGCGGATTGTCCAATATCTCCAACGGTCCTCCGGAGCATTTACGACCGATTCTCAATCAGACCTATATGGTGATGCTGGAGAAACACGGGATGATTTCCTGTATCGCCGATCCCAGGGATGATCAGATCATCGCTATTGCTAAAGGGGAGCGCCAGGACATCGTGGACCTGATTTACGGCATGATGGACGGCAATGAACCGGATATGGACAGCCTTTCCAAAGAGCTGCTGGGTTATGCCAAAACGGTGAATGTGATTCTCGGCAAGAGC
>JAOZUU010000445.1 GCA_029938515.1 Desulfobacterales bacterium
ATTTTTCTAACTGTGGTCATCGGTGCGGCGTTTCTGGCCCCTGTAGCCACTGCCGGGCCGATCAAGTTAAGCTATGCCAACTTCCCCCCGGCGCCGACATTCCCATGTGTTCAGATGGAACGCTGGAAAACAGAGGTAGAGAAGCGGACGCAAGGTAAGGTTGCGATTAACACTTACCCCGGTGGAACGCTGCTGGGCGCTAAAGCAATGATGGATGGCGTTATTGCCGGACAGGCCGATATCGGCTGTATCTGCATGGCGTATCAGCCGGGACGGTTTGTGGTCACGAATGCGACCAGCCTGCCGTTGGGCATTCCCAACGCCAAAGTGGGCAGCATGGCGTTACTGGACCTTTACAAAAAATATAATCCGGAAGCTTTTGCGAAAGTTAAAGTTTTAACCATGTTCACCACGGCACCGACCAATATCATGTCCAAGGTGCCAGTCAAAACACTGGCGGATATCAAGGGACTTGACCTGAGAGCTTCCGGCGGCGCGGCCCAGATACTGGGTGCCTGGGGAGCCAATCCGGTGGGGATGCCGATGCCGGCGACCGTGGAAGCGTTGCAGAAAGGTGTGGTCAAGGGGTTGTTCTCATCCCTGGAGAGTATGAAGGACTTCAAGTTTGCCGAAATGTGTTCCTACGTGACCATGACCGACACCGTGATCTACCCCTTTGCGGTCATCATGAACATGGATAAATGGAAATCTTTGCCCAAGGATGTGCAGGACGTCATGGAGGGAATGATTGCCGAACAGGCCGAGTGGACCGGTAATTATATGGACAACCATGTCAACGATGCGATCGAATGGTCCAAGAAGACCCACAATGTCGAATTTATCCAGTTATCCGCGGCTGATAAAGCGCAGTGGGATGCCAAGCTGCAGTTCCTGACGGATAAGTGGGTCTCAGGTGCGAAAGAAAAAGGATTGCCGGCCGAGGCCATTGTTGGGGATATTCAGGGATTGATTAAGAAGTACGCAAAGTAAAAGGGAAAAGAGAAAGGGTTCGAGGGGCCAAGGGGAAGGGGTTGAATGATTTGGGTTCGAGTGTACTTCTTGAGCCTGAACGATGTTGCGTGGCCCTCTCAGGCTTTTTTGTTCATTTTCTTTTACGAAAAAGAAAACGAGTCAAAAGAAATCGCCCCGTGTGACGCGGCCCATGGGCCTGCCCTGCGCTTCTCGAATCAGGCGGTCGCTGTGAAACTCGCTAACGCTCAGACAGCCACAGCTTCTTATCGCTCGATTCTGCGATGCTCGGCGCGTCACAATAGGGGAATTTTTAACCCTGGACCCCTTGAACCCTCGTGCTTTGATTTTGATCCTTGAACTTTTAATCTTTGAACCCTTTCACTTTTAACCCTTGGATTTCAAAATGCTCCTGCTTGAAAAAATCAGCCAGATCCTAAACCGGCTGCTGATATTCATCGGCGGTATTTTTCTGGTCGGTATGATTGTGCTGACCTGTGCCAATATTTTTTTCCGTATGGTGTGGGTGCCGATTCAAGGCACATTTGAGCTGATGGGCTACTTTGGTGCGGTGGTGACGGCCTTTGCGTTGGGCTATACTCAGATGCAAAAGGGTCACATCGCCGTGGATGTGTTGCTCACAACCTTTTCAAAAAAGACAAAAAAAATTGTCCAGATCATTAACCACCTGATCGCCTCTATCTTTTTTGTTCTGGCCGCCTGGCAGATCGCCATAAAGGCCACCACCCTTTTAGAGACAGGTGAGGTAACGGAAACCTTGCGGATTATCTACTATCCGTTTACCTACGCCGTGGCGCTGGGATTCCTGGCGCTGGCCCTGGTTTTGTTTACCGATCTGCTCAAACTATTCGGGTTCGAAAAGGAGACGACAAGTTGAGTCTGACGGTGGTCGGCATTCTGGGAATTATCATCCTGCTGTCAATCCTTTTTTTCCTGGGGATTCCGGTGGGATTTGCCATGGGGATCGTGGGATTCGGGGGATTCTGCTATGTGGTATCTTTTCATGCCGGCCTCAATATGGTCAGCTCGGTATTATGGGAAACGCTTTCAAAGTATGGTCTGACTGTTATACCCCTTTTTATTTTCATGGGTCAGGTGGCGTTCTATTCGGGTGTTAACGAAAAACTTTACAATGCTGCTTATAAGTGGGTCGGGCATATTCGTGGCGGGATTGCCATGGCCACAATTATGGCTTGCGCCGCCTTTGCGGCCATCTGCGGATCGAACGCCGCGACGGCCGCCACAATGACCACCGTGGCCCTGCCCCAGATGAACAAGTTCAAATACAACCCCAAATTAAGTACCGGTGCCATTGCCTGCGGATCAACCCTGGGCGTGGTTATTCCCCCCAGTGTCGTGCTGATTATCATCGGACTTTCTACCGGGCAATCGATTGCCCGGTTGTTTTACGGTGGAATCAGTGCCGGGATTTTGCTGGCGGTGTTGTTAATTCTTACGGCCTATGTCGTCTGCTGCATCCATCCACAATGGGGGCCGGTGGGTCCAAGAACCGGAATTTTGGAAAAAATCAAAGCTGTTTCCGGTGCCATCGAGATGATCATCCTCTTTTTACTTGTCATGTTTGGACTGTATTTTGGAATTTTTACCCCAACGGAGGCCGGGGCCGCCGGCTCATTTTTTGCCGTTGTAATCAGTGTGGTTCAAGGTCGCCTGTCCTGGAAAGGCTTTATCGGATCGATTACCGACACCCTTCGGATCTCCTGTATGGTCATCACGATTGTGGCCGGCGCTATGATATTCGGCCGATTTCTGGCGGTGACGAGGATACCCTTCGATATTGCCGCATGGGTCGTCAACCTCCCCGTTTCCGGTACGGTTATCATGGCCATTATATTTTTTATCTATGTGATTGGCGGCGCGGTGATGGATGCCTTGGCCCTGTTGCTGATCACCATCCCGATTTTCTTTCCCGTCGCCAGTCAACTCGGATATGATCCTATCTGGTTCGGTGTGACCATCACCGTGGTCACTACTCTGGGCGCGGTCACCCCGCCGGTGGGAGCCACTACCTATGTGGTGGGGGGCATGGCCAAGGATGTTCCGCTGGGGGAAGTGTTCAAAGGGGTCGCTTATTTTCTGCCGGCCTATCTTATTTGCGTGATTATCCTGATGCTGTTTCCCGGTTTGGTTACATTCTTACCGAGTCTGATCCACTAAGCCCCCGGAAAGAAATAAATTCGCATCTTGCTGGTCTTCTGTTCCGCCTACGGCGTTACATCCACCGGTACATATCCTGATATGCACCGGCGGA
>JAOZUU010000446.1 GCA_029938515.1 Desulfobacterales bacterium
CGGCCGGGTGATGCCCCTTCCCGCGAAAAATCCGGAAAGCGCATGATTACCGATATGGAAAATTGCCCCCCACCCGAGTATTTTGAAGTAAATCACCTCGAGCCTTTGAATCTCCGGGGCATGTCCGGCCAGGACAAAGAGCGGTTTTGCAATCAAAGTCACCGCAAAGGCGGTAAAAATACCGGAGAACAGACTGAAGTAGAGCCCCTGCCACAGGGCGACGCCGACCCTCTTATGGGCGCCCGCCCCGCAATACTGAGCAATGAATACGTTGGTGTAGCCGGCCACGCCACCGAAAAACGCAACAATAAGAAACACGGCAATACCCGCCGGCGCGACCGCGGAAATGGCATCCAGACTGTAATTGGACAGAAACACCCGGTCCGTAAACTCCATGACCGTGACGGCCGCCATGCTCATCACCAGAGGGAGACATACAATGGCTACTTCCCGGTAGCGGTATTTCTTTTTCCATTCCGTCCAGAGGTCTATCATAATTCCTAAACGCACCCATTTTTCTGCATGACCATTTCGCTATCGCCAGAGGCGATTTCATCATGACCATTGACTTGGTCATATTTATGTCTTAGTATTTGGTTATCCTATTTCATGTTTAAAGGTGAACACCATGCTGCAACTCAACATTAACGAAGTAAAAACCCATCTTTCCGCCACCCTTACCAGAGTGGAAAAAGGTGAAACCGTAATTATCTGCAAGCGCAATAAACCCATCGCACAAATCATGCCCATCGAGCAGAAGCCGGTAAAAGAACGTCCGGTTGGGCTGGCAGGCAAAGAGTATCCCGATTTCGAGATCGGGGACGAGTTTTTCGAGCCATTACCCGATGATATTCTTGCTTATTTCACGGGCGAAAAAGAATGAATCTGCTCCTTGACACCTGTACATTTCTTTGGATTACCAAGGGTGACAACAGGCTTTCCACCAATGCACATAAGGCTTTTATATCTCCAGATAACAAGGTTTACCTCAGCTCAATTTCAGCATGGGAAATCTCCGTAAAATTTAGTATCGGCAAACTCAAACTGCCCTATCCACCGGAACAATTTATTCCCCGAGAACGACAAAGACATTTCATCACCAGATTATCATTATCTGAAGAAGATACCTTTCAGCTCACCAAGCTGCCGGACATCCACAAAGATCCATTTGACAGGGTCCTTATCAGTCAGGCCATCGAAAACGCTCTCACCATTCTGACCCCGGATGAATTTATTCACCAATACCCGGTGAAAACATTATGGTAGCCACCAAAAACGAATAATAATTATCGAAAATCAGTAAAGGTCGTCATTCTCAGCTGTTGCATTTTTTGCAACAGCTGGACCACTCGCAACCCACCCCTTGACAATTGTTTCTATCCAACCTGCTGTATTCTTACCATTTATTTTTACGCGAGCCCTAAACCTCAACAGTCAAATCGGGAATAAAGCCATCATTGAGCTCATGGGTGACATATCCGCGGGGGTTGCAGATGATCCTCGTTTTGCCGATATGATAGTCAAAGGAGGTATGAATATGCCCATGGACCCAAAGGTCAATTTCCTTGTCTAAAATAAAGTCGTCCATTTCGGAGGCAAAAGCGGCACTGAGATGATCGCTTTTATACTGCTCCTGCACAGACCGGCTACTGGGAGCATGATGGGTGATGACAACCGTTTTCAGGTTATCGTTCGGATGGGGGGTTATTTTTTCTTCCAACCAGTTTTTAGATTGCTTATGCCAATTCTCGGTATCCAATGGTTCAAGCGTTCTGTTTAACCGGCTCAAACGAATCAGCCGAAAGTCATTCATCATATTCTGGGCTTTAAAAACAGCCCGATCGAGATTGTGAAACAGCTTAAAATCGCTCCACAGCGTACAGCCCAAAAATCGCACCTGATCAATTCTAAGCTCGTCATTTTCCAGGACATGGACATTCGTTCCAGCCGCTCGCGCTCTTATCTTTTCGGTCACTTCCGGTATGGCGCCGCGGTAATATTCGTGATTGCCGATCACATAGATGACCTCTTTGCCTTTGAACTTCTCGGCGGCCCAGGCCACCCCTTGATCACCTAAATGGATATCGCCGGCTAAAATTACCACAGTCGCATCGTTCTCAGGCGGATTAAAAATACCAAATTCAATGTGCACGTCACTTAAAATCAGCAGTTTCATCTTTCAAGCCACCTTTTTTACACAGTCTCATCCTTGAGCCGTACATCAACCACTGCCTGACCATCATCAGACTGGTATAAAATTAATTCACCTTGCTCAAAGGTCATTTATTTACTCCGTTGGTTACGTTCCTGCTGTTTTTCCATAACCGCTTCAACCAGCGCCATGGTTTCCGCCCAACATTCATGGCAAAACAGGCGAAACGGACGAATCTCATCCGGGCTGCCGACAATCTCATCCTCGGCCTGGATGGTTCCCCTGTCCAGATGATACTTTGCCAGAATCTCCAGATATAGCTGCCGTTTTTCAATGGGGATCATGATCGGCGGCAGGCCTGCCCTTATCACCGGGATATTGGCAACCAATCGTGCCACTCGGCCGTTACCGTCCCAAAAAGGGTGAATGCGGGGTAACACTCTTCGACCCTTTGACTTTCGACTTCGGGGTGAGAGACTTATAGCACTATTCAAGGTGAGGCCCCGATCCCCTGTTTCCCATTGATTAAATTTGCAATCCAGCCTTGAGATGTAATCATCAAGATCAATTTTAATCTATTCGGGCTATATTCCCCGCCGCTTGCGGCGCTAAAGACTGGAAAAACCCTTTAGGTGATACCCCGTCCGCTTGCGGCGGGGTAGTTCATTAAAGAAATCATGATTTGTTTTATAGCATCGTACTGATATTCGCGCGATCCGACAAGCTCACTGACATAGTCCTCTATAACTGAAAAATTAAACTTGTTGTAATTACATCTCCGGATATTTATATCCAGGGTGTGATCCGACAGGTTTAATCTCTTGATCGCTTTCTGTCTTTTCGGTCTCTTTGCCATTTTATTCTTTCAGCTTCTTAATTGATCTGTTTTCAATAAGTACTTTCATTTGGTCAATTGCGATTTTATTGAGTCTTTTTAATCTTTTATCTGATGGTACCTGCATTTTGATGAGCTCCGAATTATAGCTTTCCATATTTGAAAGAACAACCAGTTGCTCTAAGGTAGCATAATCTCTGATATTGCCTTTTAAATCCGGATATTTTTCTCGCCATTCTTTTGCAGTTTTCCCAAATAATGCAATG
>JAOZUU010000447.1:0-1796 GCA_029938515.1 Desulfobacterales bacterium
TGCTTCCATCCTTTATATTGGCTGTTTCCCGGAAGGGTGAATCCGTGCCGCCGGGGTCGTGGTGATCTCTGCCGATCATTATCGGGCCCACGTCTCCTTTTCTCACCATCTCGTTGAATTTCAGTGCAATCCTGATCCTGCCCTCTGCATCCTGATACAGGATCCTGGCCTGGGTTCCCACAACGAGATTGTACTTTTCTACATCTCTGATCCATGTCCAGTTGTCCCGGTCCTGAAACCTGCGGCCGGGATCGATGCAATCCATGGCGGCCTTGTCTGTTTTTACCAGGTCGTCATGATTGCCGCTCAAACAGACCCAGCGGAAGGGGCCGTATCCGAAATCAAAAATATGGGGTCCCATGATGTCCTCGAAGTAGGATGGAAAGATGAACCCGTCCTTTTCATCGACACCGTTTTTGGATATCTCGGTTACGCCGGCATCGAAAACTGCCTTCAGAAATGCATTGCCGTAGTCAAAAAAATAAACGCCCCGGGTCGTAAGGATCTTGATCAATTCATAATGGCGCCGAAGGCTTTTATCTACGAGTTCGCAGAACTTCGGCCTGTTTTCCGCGAGGAGCCGGGTCCTTTCTTCGAAGGTGATTCCCTGGGGACAGTACCCTCCGGTATAGGCGACATGGCATGAAGTCTGATCCGAAAGCAGATCGATCTTTACGTTCCGGTCGACCGCGTATTCCAGCAGATCGACAATATTTCCATGAAAAGCAATGGAGAGAGGGTTGTCTGCCTGCATGGCCTGGCCGGCCATGGCAAAAGTCTCGTCGAGGTCGGAAGAGACGTGATTCACCCAACCCTGGGCATGCCGGGTCTGAATCCTGGAGTAATCGACTTCGGCGACAATGGAAACCGCTCCGGCGATCTCTGCGGCTTTGGGTTGTGCGCCGCTCATACCGCCCAGACCGGAAGAGACAAACAGACGTCCATTGAGATTGGCCTCTTTGCCCAGACCGAGTCTTATTCTACCGGCATTCAGAAGTGTATTGTAGGTTCCATGGACGATACCCTGGGGGCCGATGTACATCCATCCCCCCGCCGTCATCTGGCCGTAACTGGCCACCCCCATCTGGGCGGCTATTTCCCAATCGTCCGGATTGTCATACAGGCCCACCATCAACCCGTTGGTAATGATGACCCGGGGGTTTGCCGGTCTTGATTGAAAAAGACCGAGGGGATGACCGGATGCGACCACCAGGGTCTGGTCCTCGGTCAGCACTTCCAGGTACTTTTTTATCAGACGATACTGCATCCAGTTCTGGCAAACACTTCCGGTTTCACCATAAGTCACCAGTTCGTAGGGGTAGAGGGCAACGTCAAAGTCGAGATTGTTGTCGATCATCACCTGGAAGGCTTTTCCGGCCAGGCATCTGCCCGTGTATTCGTAAACCGGCCTGGCCTTGATGGCCCCGGCCGGCCGGTATCGATACCCGTAGATCCTGCCGCGGGTCATCAGCTCGTTTAGAAATTCCGGTGCCAGTGTTTCATGCAGTTCCACGGGGATATAGCGCAGTGCATTTTTCAGCGATATTTCAGTTTGGTCAGGCGTCAGGCGGAAACCGCGGTCCGGCGCTCTGCGAATATCTTTTTCAATTTCAGGCAATTCAGGGAGGCCGTGGTCCAGCTCAATCATCGCGGCATCGCTAACAGATGGATGGGTTGTCATGGGACCTCCTTTGTGTTTTTTGGGTATGCGGCTGCTTTCTTCCAATGCTTATGCATCCACCATCCCGGAGGAGATGAATTGTGGCTGTATATACAATCAAGATGATAGTTACAAC
>JAOZUU010000447.1:1896-3246 GCA_029938515.1 Desulfobacterales bacterium
CGGGGCGGTGTGATGAAAAAAAAATATCCGAAGTATAAAAAGATAAAAGATTATGTCATCAAGGGCATAAAATCACGAAATTTTACGGATGCCGTCCCGTCGGAAAACCAGTTGGCCGAAAAGTTCGGTGTCAGTCGCATGACGGCACGCAAAGCCATTGATGCCATCGAGCAGGAAGGGTTGGTGGAGCGCACCCCGGGCAAGGGTACCTTTGTGAAAAAGAAGCGGCATTACACCACCGGTTTTTTTCGGGTGAGACCCTTTCAAAAATGGGCTGACGACCTGAATGTGGCCTTGACAACGGAAGTTCTGGAGGCCCGGGTGGTCGATCCCCCGGCCCATGTTTCAAAGCAGTTGAAAACCAGGGGGCAGTTGATCTTCATCCGCCGTCTCTGGTACTTTGATCAAAAGCCGGTGCGGTACGAAATACGCTATCTCCGGCCGGATATCTGTGCCGGAATTCTTTGGGAAGATCTGAAAAATGAATCGATTCACAGCATTCTCATCAACAAGTACAAGCTGTCGCTTACAAAGATCAGCCAGAGCATGGAGGCGATCGTTCTCTCGGAAGAGACGGCACCCCTTTTTAACGTGAAGCCGGGTTATCCCGTGTTTTATATCAAGCGGGTGACCTATTCATTCGACGACCCGGTAACCTATGTGGAGTACTATATGCGCGGTGAGATGGCCTTCCGCGACACCTTCTCGCCCCAGTTTGACCCATCGGATTTTTTTAATTTTCCGCAACCCTGAAATCGTTACCCGGTTTTATTTCTTGACAAAAAGCAGGCCCTTATTTTATAAGCCTTGAAGCTGTATATACAACTTTCTAATATCGATACCGTTGTACATACATGTTCATCAACAAACAAGGAGGCCCGGCATGTCGCTGGAAGAATTGAGCAAACTGGTGGAAGACGGGGAAGCGGAAGAGGCTCGGGAACTGGCAGCAAAGCTGTTGAAAGACGGCACCAATCCTCTTGAGATGATAGCTGAAATGACCAGGACCATGGCACGCGTGGGGGATTTTTTTTCCAGACTGGAGATTTTTCTTCCCGAGATCATGCTGGCGGGAGAGGCTTTGTCCGGTGTCGTCGAGGTTCTGGAACCGTATCTGGAAGCGGTGGGCGGCCAGGAAGTCAAAGGCAAAATCGTGATTGGCGTGGTCAAGGGGGATCTGCATGAAATAGGCAAAAATATCGTCAAACTCATCCTGGAAACCAACGGCTTCGTGGTAAAGGACCTGGGGTACAATGTGGATCCACTGACCTTTATCAAAGAGGCCGAGGCCATGGGGGCTGATTTCATCGGGGCCTCATCCTTGATGACCACCACCATGCCGCGCCAGAA
>JAOZUU010000448.1 GCA_029938515.1 Desulfobacterales bacterium
TGTGTGTTTCATACAAGATATGGTATGTCAAGAAAAAAATAACGCAATATATCAAAAAAAGAGGGAGTGGGATGATCCGTTTGACATCCACTTTATATCCGGCCGCCACCTCGGCAATCTGCTCGGTTTCCCGAACACCGATTTCCGATATCCCTTTTTCCGGATCCTGCTCTTTGGAAAGGCTTTTCCCGTGTTGTACAAGATAAATCGCCATATCGTTCCTCCCTTCTTAAACCCCAAATGAGCGGGGTTCAATCACCGGGTTCGACAGCATATTGTTCCAGGGGCAATATCTTTTTTATCATCCCCTGGTTTTTCAGAAACTTGGCAAACCGCCGGTACCGGGACCGATCCAGTGCCCCGGGTCGCAAGGCGAATCGCGGCAGGGTGTCTTTCCAGGCCCGGCGGTTTAATTCATCGTCTAAATCCTTACGGCCGCGGATAAACAATTTCCAGCTTTCATCCGGATGATTGATGATAAACTGTACGCCGGCTTCCAAAGCATCCACGAATTGACGGACCATTGGATCGTTGGATCGTTGTCGATGGCTGATTAAGATCAATTCATCATAGGGCGGAACCCCATGTTCTTCAACAAAAAAAACCCGTCCGGGCCGTCCTTCCAGGTCCATCTGGTTTAATTCGAAATTGCGAAACGCGCCGATTACCGCATCGGTCTTGCCCGATAAAAGCGAGGGTGACAGGGAAAAGTTTACATTTACCAGGCGGACATCGTCTAGCGAAAGACCGCTTTTCTGCAACATGACCTTCAGCAGGACGGTTTCAAATCCACCCACGGAATACCCGATGGTTTTGCCTTTCAAATCGGCCAATGAGCGTATATTTCCATCCGCCATCACAACCAGGCAATTGAGAGGTGTGGCCACCAACGTCGCCACCCGGACAAGAGGCAACCCCTGGGCCACCTGAAGGTGGTGTTGATGCTGATAAGAGACGGCCAGATCGGCTTTCCGGGCGGCCACTAATTTCGGAGGATCATTGGGGTTGGATGGGGCGATAAACGTCACATCTAATCCCCTTTCTTTAAAGAAGCCCTTTTCCAGGGCCACGTAAAGCGGGGCGTGATCCGGATTGACAAACCAGTCGAGCAGTACGGTCACCGGCCGAAGTTTCGTTTTGTCCGACGGTCCGCTCCACGCGAATGTAGCTAAGCCAACCAAAGTCAATAAAACCAAGCCCATACTGATTATGATCCGCTTCATCTCGACCCCTCTTATTCTTATTACCATACCCGGATAAACCGGAAAGAATAGCCACAAAGGCACCAAGGCACAAACAATAAATGTTTATTATAATTAAACTTTGTGCCTTGGTGTCTTGGTGGCGAAAATATTTTGTTAGATAAATCCCTCGCAAATATGATGGGATTTAAATAAATTAGGTACTCAATCCGTAAGCGTTACCACAAAATAGCATTAATTTCCGTCACGGATCCAGGTCTTCCGTTTGCCAGTAAACCAGACGTGTCATGATCCGGTCCACCGAAAAATATAGTGTCAGTGCCAGAATAGCCAGCACCACCAACGCGGCAAACATCAAATCGATTTGCATGCGCGCGTTGGCATGCAGCATGTAAAATCCCAATCCCTTGCTGGCCCCTACCCATTCACCCACCACGGCCCCAATGGGCGCGACGGCCGTGGCCACGCGCAGCCCCGAAGCAAACGCCGGCAGAGCCGCCGGAATCCGGACATGTCTCAAAATGGCCCCTGGAGATGCATCCATTACCCGGGCCAGCTCCAGCCATTCGGGATCGGTTCGCCTTAACCCGTCATAAAATGCGGCCGTCACCGGAAAAAAAATAATCAAGACGGCCATAGCGATCTTGGAACCGGCCCCGTACCCGAGCCAAAGGACCAACAAGGGCGCCAATGCAAAAACGGGGATGGCCTGGCTGATGACCAGCACAGGAAACAACCAGCGTTTGGCCGGTTTGAAGGCGATCATGAAAAGGGCGCTGGCCGCGCCGAACACGGTGCCGATAACAAGTCCCGCCACAATTTCCATCCCGGTGACCAGTGCGTGCCCAAAGAGGACGCCCGGATGGGTGATCAGTGCCCGCATCACCCTGAACGGCCCGGGAAGAATATAGGACGGGGCACCTGAAATCATCACCGTCATCTGCCAGATCAGGATCAATCCGGCCACCAGCACGCCGAGGCGAACCCATCGCATTACGGCCCGTTTCCCATCAGACGGTCAAGGAGCGCGGCGTGGAGACCAGCCACGGCCGGATCATCCGGCCGGCGGGGGGGTAAGGACTCTGGAATCAGGGCCTGGCCGATGGTCGCCGGCTGACCGGTCATCACATGAATGCGATTTCCCAGTCGCAAGGCTTCCAGGGGATCATGAGTCACCAGCAACACGGTGGCCCCCGCCACCAGGTCAGCCGCCAGATCCTGCAGCTTGAGCCGGGTCAGGGCATCCAGGGCCGAAAAGGGTTCATCCATTAAAATGACCGGACGGTCTTCCATCAGGGTTCGTAAAAGCGCCGCCCGCTGACGCATCCCACCGGAAAGGGCGGCGGGCAGTTCTTCCTCATATCCCGCCAGCCCGGCCGCATCAATGAGTGCCCGGGCCCGGGAACGCTTGGTCTCATTTATCTCGCCCCGCAACCGGGCACCTAAAAGGACATTTTCCTCGACCGTCAGCCAGGGTAGCAATAAGTCCTTTTGGGCCATCCAGGCCGTCATCCGCTGATGCCGGCCGATCCCCTCAAATCGGACGATCCCGGTTACCTTCGCCAGGCTACCGGAAATGATGCGAAGCAAAGTCGATTTTCCCGAACCACTGGGGCCCAAAAGACAGGTCCATTGGCCGCCCGGAATGCTAAAATTCAGATTTTCAAAAATTCGGGTGCCGGAAAAGGAAAAGGAGACATTTTGCATCACAACCGCAGGCGCCTGTTCCTTCCCGGTTTTATCCCCGGTAGTAACTTGAGGTTGATTCACGCTGAGTCATCCCATGCTTCGGTATTCAATATTCGATATTAGTTATTGTCCCACTCGGAGAATGGGAGAAAAATCCTCGCCTTTACCTGCCTGCGCCGAAGCTTCGGCAGGCAGGGGCGAAGACTTTAGTTTAATTGTTAGCGCAACCCCCAGGATTCAAGGATTCCAGGGGCCAAGGGTTCAAGGAAATGCTTGTCGGGTCCCTTCACTTGACCCTTTGGACCCTTGGACCCTTTAACCCCAAGCCTTCGGCTTTAGCCGAAGGT
>JAOZUU010000449.1:0-1166 GCA_029938515.1 Desulfobacterales bacterium
ATAAGCTCTACGAGCCGGAAGCCATAGGGGCGGGGCCTACGCTCTGGTGGGAATGCGGAAATAGTTGAAGGGGGAAGTGGGAGAACGGAAGGCGGAAGTGTGAATGCGGAAATGGGACCTGGATCGTCCGATTACAGAAGGTGGGAGGTTGAGTCGGTGAGACGGTGGGAGCGGCTTTTAGCCGCGATTTTTATGCAAGTTTTGCGATTGGCAATTAGCAAATACTCAATATCCAACTCGGATAAACCGGAAAAATGGCCACCAAGGCACAAAGCAAAACTGTTTACCAAAATTTATCTTTGTGTTTTAGTGTCCTGGTGGCGAAAATGTTTTGCCACAAAATGCCGTAGATCTGCCTTGTAGGGCATCGCAGATCCGCCTTGTAGGAGGAAAGAAATTATTACGAATCAACCAATCGACTATTCAACCAAATAACTAACTCATGGCTGCGTTACTTGAAATAAAGAACATCGAAACCTATTATGATTTGATTTACGCCATCCGGGGAGCTTCTCTGACGGTTGAGGAAGGTACCATCACGGCTATTTTAGGAACCAACGGAGCCGGAAAATCGACTGTCTTAAAGACCGTTATGGGCCTTATTGAGGATCAGCCGGACAAGGGCAGCATTGAATTTATGGGAAAGCGTATCGATGGTAAAGATACCGATAAGATTGTGCGCATGGGAATTACGCTGGTCCCGGAAGGTCGGGAAGTATTCGATGAGCTTACAATAAAGGAAAACCTTTTGATGGGGGCCTATACCCGTAATGACAAAGCAGAAATCAATGACGATTTCGAGCGGATTTTCCAGTATTTTCCGATTCTCAAGGATAGAGTCAACCAGTGGGCCGGCACCTTATCCGGCGGGGAACAGCAGATGCTGGCCATTGGCCGGGCGCTGATGAGCCGGCCGAAGCTGCTTTTTCTTGACGAACCCTCGCTGGGACTTTCACCCATCCTGGTAAAAGAGATTTTTGAAATCATCAAAACCATCAACTCTGAAGGTGTCACTATCCTGCTGGTGGAACAAAATGCCCGCATGGCCTTGTCCATTTCCGATGTAGGCCTGATTATCGAAAACGGGCGTTTTGTCATGAAGGGCAAAGCCTCTGAGTTAATGGAAGACAAGGATGTAAAAGAGTTTTACATGGGTGTGCGTTCGG
>JAOZUU010000449.1:1176-3234 GCA_029938515.1 Desulfobacterales bacterium
AGTGTAACTTCGGAGGCCTCGGTGAAGGGCTATCAGCGCTGGAAGCGCAAGAAAGCGTGGCGATAATACTGGTTTTTTCAAAACCGGTTTTATGTTTAAATTTTTCTGAAAAATTTTATAGAAATTTGAAGCGATGTCAAACAACTCCGCAGAAACTGTACCAGGTAAATTCAAAGAGGCGGTAGCCCGCTGGGGTGACAAGGTGGCCATGCGTAAAAAGGAATTCGGCCTCTGGCACGACATCACCTGGAACGACTACGACCGAAATGTCACTACGCTGGCCTATGCCCTGATGTCCATGGGCCTTGCAAAAGGCGACTGTGCATCCATCATCGGCGACAACTGCCCGGAGTGGGTCTACGCCGACGTGGCCATACAGTGCTGCGGTGCCGCAACAGCAGGTGTCTACGCCACCAATGCCTGGCAGCAGGTGGAATACGTGGTGGCCAATTCGGATTCCAGGTTTTTCTTCGTAGAAAACGAGGAGCAACTCGACAAGTGGCTCAAATTCCGGGACAAGGCCCCCAGGCTGGAAAAGATCATTGTCTGGGATACCGAAGGACTGCGCCAGTTCAAGGACCCCCAGGTCATGACCTATGACCAACTGCTCGAACTGGGGGCCAAGGTGGAGCAGGAAAACCCCGGCATGCTGGACCAAAGGATCCAGGAGATCGGACCCGAAGATCTATCCGTGCTGATCTACACGTCGGGAACCACGGGGCCGCCCAAGGGCGCCATGCTGACACACAGAAACTGTGTCTGGATGGGCAAGGCCCTCACCTCCAACAACCCCATGTACGGCCAGGACGAGATTATGTCGTTTCTGCCCCTGTGCCATATTTTCGAGCAGCTGTTTACGGTCCTGGCCCACTTTGATGTGGGACACATCGTCAACTTTATCGAGAGCCTGGACACCATCACGGACAACATGGTAGAGATCTCCCCCACCGTGGCCCATGCCGTGCCGCGGATCTGGGAAAAGTACTATTCCGCCATCCTGATCCGCATGGCCGATGCAACCTGGTTCAAGCGACTCATGTTCAACTTGGCCATGAACATCGGAAAAAAGCGGGCCAACCGTTTGATGATGGAGTTCAAACCGGTGCCTGCCGCACTCGAATTGCAGTACAATCTGGCTCACTTGGCCGTGTTTCGCAAACTGAAAGAGCGTCTGGGATTCGACCGCATCCGCGTGGCCTATTCCGGGGCGGCCCCCATTGCCCCTGAAATTCTGCACTTTTTCCATTCCATCGGGGTCAACCTGGTGGAGGGATACGGCCAGACCGAGGGCACGGGCGTCACCACCACATCCAAGATAGGCGAAGTGAAATTTGGAACCGTGGGAGTTCCCTTAGAAGGGGTGCAGATCAAAATTGCCGACGACGGTGAGATTCTGGTCAAATCCCCCGGCGTGTTCAAAGGCTATTTCAAGAATCCCGCAGCCACAGCGGAGACCATCGTGGACGGCTGGCTGTATTCGGGAGATGTCGGCGAGATTGATGAAGACGGATATCTCAAAATTACCGACCGCAAGAAGGACATTATAGTGACTGCCGGCGGTAAGAACATCACGCCCCAATATATCGAAAATAAGCTTAAGGCCAGTCTTTACATCAACGATGCCGTTGTGATCGGCGATAAACGAAAATTTCTCTCCTGCCTGATAATGATCGATGAAGATAATGTGGTCAAATACGCTCAGGATAATAAAATCCAGTTTTCGACGTATAAAGACCTTACCCGCAACCCTGAAATAAACCAGCTGATCGAACGTGAAATTAAAAAAGTAAATGAGACACTTGCACGGGTCGAGCAGGTCAAAAAATTCACCATTCTGCCAAAAAAACTATACGAGGAAGACGGTGAAATGACGCCGACCATGAAAGTCAAACGCAAATCCATCAACGAAGGGTTTTCTGATTTAATCGAAGCCATGTATTGATGTGCCTGAGCGCTGCGTTTTGGTATCGTTGGAATCAATGACATCAATCCCAACAGCTGCCGCGGCCCCGTTCGGCGGCATGAAAGAGAGCGGGTTAGGTCGTGAAGGGATTGCTG
>JAOZUU010000450.1 GCA_029938515.1 Desulfobacterales bacterium
GATCCTGAGGGACCGCCTGCTCCGGGGAGAGGTGCCGTTAGAGTGGCTTCATCAGTCAGTACTGAGGATCATGGAAGCAAAAGCTCGATTTCTTGGAAAGGGGGTTAATGTTTCCATTCCAAAGGTAAAGGAGTATTTCAAGAAAGATGCTTGACGCTCATGTAAAAAGTCCTTTTTACATGGATTTAGGGATTCAGGAATTTAGGAATTACGAATTATTATAAGAAATTAGCTCTAAGGTAATTACACGTAACATCTCAATAAGTAGCGGTAACAGATCCTGGATTCCCGCGAAAGCGGGAATCCAGAAAAATGGCACAGCAGAGAATTTACCCAGGTTTATTGAGAAGATACAATTACACCAAATCGTGCACTTTTTGACCTTTTACGAGATCATCATGCTTAAAGGGGAAGATCGAATTCCTCATGGCAAACAAGGCCGAATCAACTCACCTCACCCGCTGCCTTACGCTGGTGGACGAGGAATAAGGCAACCAGGACAGCCAGTATCGACAGGGCTACAGACAGCCACATAGCGCCGGACATACCGGCCAGGAATATTTCGTGGTGGGGGGCAGATGATTGAAATCCCTTGTATTGGAAATGAGAACCAAACAGTTGATGGGCTTTTTCACTGCCTGCGTACTGGAACATAGCCATGGAGGCCGCGACCCCCAGGGTGCCACCCAGCATGCTGCCGGCCTTGAATATGCCCGACGCAATACCGGACTGCGCCGGTTCTACGGGGTCGACAGCAGCCCGGGTGATGGCGGTGATAATCAACCCTATGCCGCAACCGAGCACAACGAACCCCGGAAGTATGTTCAGGTACTGATACCCGATAGAGATACGGGAGAGGATGTACATTGCGATGGTAACAAGTACCATGCCGACAACGGTGGGCCAGCGCAGTCCGAAGCGGTGCGCGAGCCAGGCTCCGAGGGGCGTGAAAACCAAAATCGTCATGGTTGCGGGAAGGAGAAGCAGGCCTGCATCGGCCGGTGAGTAGGATAGGACATTCTGCAGGTATATAGCCATAAAAAAGAGTACCGCAGAAAAGGAGAAATTGGCGAGCACGTTCACAATGTTGCCTCCCACCAACTCCGCATTGCGAAAGAGCCTCAAGTCCACCAGCGGGTCAGGGTGTTTGCTCTCGATGAACAGAAATACGGATAGAAAAAAGACTCCTCCTGCCGCAATACCGAGGTTAATGGCTATGCTGAATTTTTGCCACAGAGTCAGGATGACCATGAAAAGCAGAAGCGATGCACTCAACGTAACAAGCCCACCCAAGTCGAATGGTTCGTCGATCCGCTCAACGGTTTCCCCTTTCATTGACCATGAGGTAAGCACGAGAGCTAAAGCACCGAATACCAGGTTGTCCCAGAAGATCCATCGCCAGTGGCCGATGGCCGTAACGAGACCTGCCACTGTGGGGCCCAGGGCCTGGAAGAGCCAAATGGTACCGATCCAGATGCTGAGTGCTGCGCTGCGCTCGGCACCTTCGAAGCTTACGGAAACGATCGACAGAGAGGCCGGCAGGATGAGAGCAGCGCCCAGTCCCATTAAAGCCCGGCAGGCGATTAAAAGACCTAAAGACTGGCTCAGAGCAGCCACCGCCGAAGATACTCCCATAAGAACGATGCCGATCACCAAGATTCGACGCCTGCCGTAGATGTCGGCCATCCTTCCACCGGCAACAACGGCAACACCGGCAAGCGTGAACCCGATGACAAGCCATTGCAGACTATCCAGTTGGGCATCGAACTCCTTCGCGATAATCGGCAATACAATGTTGACGTCCGTAGCAGCGAGCCACACGAGGGCAGAGGCCAGACATACCGCCCCCAGCGTCCACCATCTACGCTTATGCCTGATTTCTTCAGTCATCGGCACCTCTCTCCCCTACAGATTTGAAAAATCGGGTTTTTCTTCCGGACACCTCCATCCCAAATGCCGCAAAGGCCATAACCTGTCGGTTCTCAAAACAGAAAGGTGATCACGATCGTCAGTACGGCGAATAGGGAAGGTTCAAATCCGTGGCCACGGCTGCATTCGTCAATTTTCCCATGTATGTATTCAGCCCTGACAGGATGACCTTCGAATGATCCAGTGCTTTTTCAAGACCGAGGTTAGCAACCTGGAGCCCATACCGATTGGTCACGCTCGTCAGGGCAAGCGTTGAGCTCAAGGCTACGCAACCCGGCATGTTGGCTACGCAATAGTGCACAATGCCGTCTACAATGTATGTGGGCGCCTGATGCGTGGTAGCCCGGGTTGTCTCGATACAACCTCCCTGGTCCACGGCAACATCCACGATGACCGCACCTTTTTTCATCAGCTTCAGATCTTCCTTCCTGACCAGTTTTGGGGCTGCGGCGCCGCCGGGCAATAATACGGCTCCCACAACAAGATCAGCTTGTCTTATGGTTTCCTTGATGTTAGCGCGGTTGGAATAGAGGGTTGTGACGGCTCTTCCGAAGATGTCGTCGAGATAGGCCAGCCGGGAAGCAGATACATCCAGAATGGTAACATCAGCACCCATGCCCACGGCAATCTTACATGCGTTTATGCCCACGATGCCTCCGCCGATGATTACCACTTTTCCCTTGGGAATTCCCGGTACGCCGCCCAAGAGGACACCTCCACCCCCAAAGGTCTTTTCCAGATACTTTGCGCCTTCCTGCACCGCGAGCCTTCCAGCGATCTGCGACATGGGGATCAACAGGGGAAGAGACCCGTCTTCTTCCATGAGCAGTTCATATGCGATACTGTTCACCTTCTTGTCCAGCATGGCATCAGCCAGAGGTTTGTTTGCAGCCATATGCAGATAGGCATATAAGATCTGGCCTTCATGGAAGAAATCATACTCCTCGGGCAGTGGTTCTTTTACATGGATAATCATGTCGGATTCGTCAAAGATCTTTTTCTTGTCTTTCTCGATTGTGCATCCGGTGGCTCTATAAGCTGCATCAGGAAATCCGGAGCCCACACCGGCATTGGTTTCAATAGTGACGGGATGTCCGGCATCGATGTACTCTTCTACACTCGGCGGGGTAAGCCCGACACGATATTCTTCAACCTTGATCTCTTTCACAATACCGATTTTCATTCTTTTTCTCCTCTCCTCTTAAATTTCACAGGGACTTTTGTCCTTTGTTAGCCTTGCTGGTTGTTAAAAAAGCGATGTGCCGAGCTTGTTACGGGTGAACCGATGTAAACAC
>JAOZUU010000451.1 GCA_029938515.1 Desulfobacterales bacterium
TATTAAGTTCTACTTCCATATGTTTCTCCTATGCAGCAGTGTCGCAATAAATATATATAGTCTTCCAGATAAAGTTTTTGGTCTGCCTGAGGCGGATTATCGGTTGCCCCCCTTCAACGACGTACGGGTTGTACGCCTTACTCAAGGGGGCTCCCTCTAGTCCCGCTGGCAGCGGGACCAAAAACATTATCTGAAAGCCTATGGTAACCCACGGAAAATCCCGGGATTCCGTTATTCAAGCGATATGAGTGCCGCGTTAAAATGATAAGACCGGACGTTTTAGCGTCGCAGCCCAAGTGTCTTGACAATATCCCGATAGCGCTGCACATCCTTGTTCTTTACGTAGTTGAGCAGTCGCCGCCGTTGGCCCACCAGCATCAAGAGTCCCCTGCGGGTATGATGGTCTTTTTTGTGGGTTTTCAGGTGCTCGGTCAAATACGAAATACGATGGGTCAGCAATCCTACCTGGACTTCCGGTGAACCGGTATCCGATTCGTGCAGTTTAAACTTGTCAATCAGTTCTTTTTTTTCTTTGGATGTCAGTACCAATGCTTGTCCTCCTGAATTAGATTCTTATCTAAATTTTTTTCAACGTCGTTCATTTTTTGGTGATCCTGTTATGCTTTGGCAAACCCCTTAAATTTGGAATTAAATACCATCCGGAAACACACAGAAATACCTGTATTTCCGGTCGATGATAGCCAGCAGGTTCCGGTCGGCATCGATGATTTTCATTCTCTCCGTCCGGATCTTTATTCCATCAGACGGACCGATGGGTTGCCCGAATTTGATTTTATCTCGCAACGCATTATCTGCCTGATGGCCCGGCATGCCGGGCAAGGCATCCACCGGCGGGATCAGTCGGGCTTCCCAGGCAACTGTAGCGGCCATGATTTCAAGCTGTTCCAAATCCAGGGCCTGTGCCACCAAAAAACCGCAACTGGCGGTTCGGCGCAAAGACATCAAGTGCCCGCCACAGCCTAGGGAATCTCCCACATCCGCACATAAAGTTCGAATATAGGTGCCGGCGGAGCAGGTCACGCTGAAGCGGACTTTGGGCAGCGCGATCTTTTGGATCTCCAGAGACGATATTACCACAGTTCTGGGTGGTTTGGCCACCGGTTTTCCTATTCGGGCCCAATGGTACAGAGGTTTTCCCTGGTATTTTACCGCCGAATAAGCCGGCGGCTGTTGCCGGATCAGACCGGTAAAGCCGTGTATCGTTTTTTTGACCTCAGTTTCCGTAACATTCGAGGTGTCCTGCCGGGATAGAATTCGACCCGTGGCATCCTGAGAGTCGGTCTTTATTCCCAGGTGAAGGACCGCCTCATAGGTTTTTTCGCCCTCCAGTAAAAACCGGGCCAGCTTGGTCGACTGATTCAGACAACAAATCAACAGGCCCGTAGCCAAGGGGTCCAGTGTACCCGTGTGACCCGTTTTTCTTGAGCCGGTCAGCCGTTTGACCACGGCGACGACCTTTGCCGATGTCATCCCGGCCGGTTTGTCAATGAGCAGTATGCCGTTTTTTTCGGGCCGCATCAGGGGCAATCTATAGTGTATCCGCCAGAGCCCAGATCCTGTCCTTTATGTCATTCAGGGTCGCTGCTTCAACCTGGAATCCGGCTGCGGTGGGATGTCCACCTCCACCGTAAGTCGTTGCTACGGCAGCAACATCCACTATGCCGTTGGAACGGAGGCTGACATGAAAGGGCCGATGATTCCCGGCAAGATGGTTTCCGTTCCGGTTTTCCCGAATCAGCACCGCCACATCAATGTTTTCGATCCGCCGGGCGTAATTAATCATGCCATCGATATCCTCGGGGACGGTACCTGTCTCGGCGAGCATCTCCTGGGTCAAGGCCATCAGGGATAGCTTGCCATTGCGGGATATTTCAATGGAATCGAGGGCCATGTTCAATAATTTCAGCCGGCCGATGGAGTATTGCCCATAGAGATGCCGGGCCACATCGGACGGGTTTGCCCCCGCAGCAACCAGCATCTCGCAAAGAGCGAAAGTTTCCCTGCTGGTGTTGGCAAACCGGAACGATCCCGTGTCGGTTAGAATTCCCGTATAAAGCGCCGTGGCTATTGATGTGGTGATTGAAACACCGAGTTCTTCGATAATCCGATAAACGATCTCAGCACTGGCGCAGGCTTTGGGATCGATCAGCCGATAATGGCCAAAACCGGAATTGGTGGCATGATGATCGATGTTGATAAGGATAGGAAAATCCTCCATTTCAACGGCCATCCGACCCATCCGATGAAGATCGCCGCAATCAATGATCACGGCTGTGTCGCATCCATCAATGGCTTCCGGATCGTGGGTCACCCGGTCAACCCCGGATAAAAACCGATAGAGTGTCGGAATCGTGCTCTCGTTGTACATGACCACCTTTTTTCCGGCGGCAAAAAGGGCCAGACCCATGGCCACAAGTGATCCGATGGCGTCACCATCAGGGTTGACATGGGTGGTCACGAATATCCGGCGGCTGGAATTCAGTGTTTCAATAATTTCTTTCATCTTCTCCTTGAACCGATTTGAGGAGGCGGTCGATACGATCTCCATATTCAAACGAATCATCATGATGGAAATGAAGTGCCGGTATGTAGCGAAGGTTCAATTGCTGAGCCAGTGATCGCTTGAAATACCCGCTGGCACTTTTCAGTCCTGCCATGATATCGTCTTTCGTTGCTTCCCGGCCGGTGGCAGTGTAGTACACCCGGGCCAGTTTCAGATCCGAGGTCATTTTAACGCCGCTGATCAGCACCATTTTCAGACGAGGGTCCTTGATTTTCCGAAGGAGCAGATCCGAAAGTACCTTCTGGATCTCGCCCCCCACCCTATCGGCGCGGGCAAAGGGCCTCATAGGTGAATGATCTCCATTTCGCTGTCGATAATTTCAGCCAGGGCCAGGTCATGGGCCATGTTGATTAGCTTATCCACTTTGGCGTTGACCAATTGTCCGGAGTTTCCAATCAGGGCAAAGCCGATTTCGGCCCGCTGATGAATGTCATTGGCTCCGACTTCCGCCGCGGAAACGTTGAAATGGTTTCGAATCCGCCCGACCATGGATTTGACCACCTTGCGCTTTTCTTTCAGGCTCCGGCAGCCAGGAATCCTGAGAGTCAATTTTACAACTCCGACAACCATGATACATTGACGATTGAAGATTAGCGATTGACGATTATTGGAAATCGTTTTTATGCCGTCAA
>JAOZUU010000452.1 GCA_029938515.1 Desulfobacterales bacterium
CATCCCTCCGAAACTCATCTTGTTTCTCATTGAATCCGGATGGCCGACGGAAATGATTTTTCCCATCGTCGTGGATGCCATCAACGGGCTTCGGGGCCTCAGGGCCGGCGGTAAACAAGCACGGATAGGCGATCCCGGTTTTTATCGCGTCATTTCCCTGCTCCAGGAATTACAGAATTCCGGTAATCTGAGCATGCGCGTCGTTAAAGGCAAGGACGAGAAAGAAACGACCGTCGTATTTATATACCGCCAGAACTTGCCACCTGAAATTGATGAGGTGATCAAGGAGCTTGAAAAACTGTTAGGATTGCGACCGGGCAGCAACGAATTGAAGGTAACTTACGGGAATATTCCCGAGACGGATCAGGAACTTGCCATGCATACCCTGTCCATGCTGCAAATCATGATTACACTGGCCCAGCAGATCGACGTCCCTTCAGAGCATATTAAAGGCGGTCTCACCATTCCCTCCCTGATTTCACCTGACAGCGCAGAAATAAAAATGGGACGGCTCATCAAGATCCACAGCGCTACCAATAAACCCGAGAATGCCCATGTTTCAGTCAGGTACAAGGATCACTGGTTCTGGATCAACGACGGAGATTTTTATTCAAAACGGGTCTTTACCTTTCTGATGATCCTGTTTTCGTTAACGGAGAGTGGGAGTAAAGGCGGTCTTCCGCTGGTTACCATTCCGTCAGGTTAAAAAAGCCTTCGCATTTCATAATGAAGATAAGCATGGGCGAATGAATGTTATGTAGATCAAAAAATTTAATGAGGTCTAATGCGTCTAAATTTTCGGAGGAGGAAATATGGCTAAAAAAAAGGATAAAAACAGACTGTTGGTTCCGGTAGACTTCACCCCTTTTTCGGAAGAAGCCCTGTTTTTTGCCAGTGAGCTGGCAGAAAAACTAGAGGCCCAGCTTCTGGTGCTCCATGTCATTCATGATCCGCTTGAAGCTCCTGGGTTTTATGCTCAGAAAGGGAAAAAGAGAAAGTTTCTTAGAAGCATGGAAGAAGCCGCAGAAGAAATGATGGATGAATTTCTTATAAAAATACGAAAGCTTCATCCAGATAACACACCGATTAAAAAAGCCATCCCGATTTTAGTGGTCGGTATACCAGTAACCCGGATTGTGGAAATCGCTGAGAAAAAACAGGCCAGGATGATTATCATCGGAAGTCATGGACGCACCGGGCTATCTAATTTACTGTTAGGTTCAAAGGCCGAACAGGTCGTGCGACTGTCACCCGTCCCGGTAACGGTCGTCAAATCTTCAAGGGAAGAAAAAAAATAATTCCTTATGGATGAGATTCTCATCCTCATCCCTTAATATCCGAGGGGGCGTCAAATGAGGTGCCAAATGAAACCGATATATTCTCGTCGTACATTAGAATTAGGGCTAATCGGATTATGTGTTTATTTTTTAATCTCTCCCTTTTCCGCCCAGGCAGGTGGCGATTCAAAGACAGTTGAAGTCAGTTGGTTTTTCCTGTGTGTAGGGTTGTTCGGGGGGCTATCCCTGTTTCTCTATGGGATGGAGAGAATGAGTGATGCCTTAAAGAATGTGGCCGGGGAAAAAATGAAGGATATCCTGGCAATGCTGTCGAACAACCGTATCATGGGACTAATAACCGGAGCGATAGTGACGGCCGTTATTCAGTCCAGTTCGGTTACCACTGTCATGCTGGTGGGTTTTGTGTCCGCGGGATTGATGTCGCTCTCTCAAACCATCGGTATTATTATGGGTTCAAACATCGGTACGACCATCACGGCCCAGATTGTCGCGTTTAAGGTGACCAAGTATGCCTTACTGCTGGTGGCGATCGGATTCGGAATGCTTTTTGTCTCTAAAAAGGAAAAAATCCAGCAATACGGATATATGATCATGGGATTGGGAATGATCTTTTTTGGTATGGCCGTGATGAGTGACGCCATGAAGCCTTTAAGAACTTACCAACCCTTTCTCGATCTAATGGCCCAAATGTCCAATCCCATCCTGGGGATTTTAGTAGCAGCTGCATTTACAGCGTTGATTCAATCGAGTTCCGCAACCACGGGGGTGGTCATCGTATTGGCCATGCAGGGGTTGATCAGTCTGGAGGCTGGGATCGCCCTGTCATTTGGCGCCAATATCGGAACCTGTGTGACGGCATTTTTAGCCTCCATCGGGAAACCACGCGAGGCGGTGCGGGTTTCCATGGTGCACGTGCTGTTCAATGTGGCGGGAGTTTTGATATTTCTGCCCTTTATCGGACCCTTTGCAAAGTTTGTCGTTTCCATCTCCCCCTCCCCGGCAGAAGGACTTACCGGTCTACAGGCCGCAGCCTCGGTGCTGCCGCGCCAGGTGGCCAACGCCCATACCATTTTCAATCTAACGTGCGCCATCGTTTTTCTCCCGTTTGTTTCCTATTTTGCTAAGATTGTATACCGGCTGGTTCCGGACAAACCCATAGAGGAGGTTGAGGAACTCCAACCAAAATATCTGAATGAAATGCTGTTTAATACGCCCAGTCTTGCGTTGGATGCCGCTCGTCATGAAATCAGTCGGATGGGAAAGAGGGTGGATTTAATGAATACCGCCATGATGCCGGCCGTATTGACCGGGAACAAGGAATCGCTGCTGAAAGTGCGGGAGATGTATGAGGAAGTCGATGTTTTGCACAAACATCTTTCCACTTATCTGGCAAGAATTACTCAGCTGAAACTGAATGAATACCAAACAAAAAAAATGGTTAAACTCATGGAGGCGATCAATGATCTGGACCACATTGGCGACCTGATCGAAGTCAACATGGTAGAACTGGGACTGCGACGGATCGAAAAAGGGTTCAAGATAAGCGAAGCGACCCAGAAGGTGATAAACACCCTCCATATGGTTGTTTCTGATGCGCTAAAAGCAGCAGTGAGGGCGGTTGTGGAAGAGGAGCACGATCTGGCCGCAAGAGTCATCACCATGAAAGAGGATATGAACCGTCTGATGGAACAAGCCGAATTGCATCAGACCCAGCGCCTCGTTTGTGAAGATTCAGGAAAATTCGAGGCCTACAGCGTGGAGGTAGATATTATCGAAAAACTTAAACGAATTTACTACCACAGCAAACGAATGGCCAAGGCAGTAATCGAATTGGAGGATAAAGAAGCGGATATTCTGAAGGCTGCATAGGGAATGGTGAATCCATACATCCGG
>JAOZUU010000453.1 GCA_029938515.1 Desulfobacterales bacterium
CCGGTATTATTCGCCATGCCGACGCGGGCTACCAGCGGGCGCTGGAAGTGGCCAACGAACGAGGGGTGAAGCTCCCCATGCTGAATATGTTCAACCCAAGTTAAGCAATTTTTGGGGAAGAGATGTGCCGAGATTTTGATTCATCAAGGTTTGCGAAAACCACAGGCATACCAGTGGCTATGTCGAGGATTTTCGCGAGTCCTTGATGTGCAAAAAATTCGGTGCGGATCGAGCCAAAAATCGCTCAATTTGGGTTCAAAGTAGGAGAAAAAGCCCATGGCAACACAGCTGATTGAATGTGTGCCCAATTTCAGTGAAGGCCGAAATTCGGATGTCATCGAAGCCATCGTGGCGCCGTTTCGAAGCACTCCGGGCTGTGTCCTGGTGGATTATCGCGCGGACAAAGACCACAATCGGCTAGTGGTCAGCCTGGTGGGATCGCCGGCACCCGTCCAGGATGCAATGATCCAGGCGGCCCAGGTGGCGATCGAGCATATCGATATGGAAACACACCAGGGAGGGCATCCACGAATCGGTGCCATCGATGTCATCCCCTTCGTACCCCTTCAAAACATCGATCTGTCCGCTTGCGTGCAACTGGCCCATGAATTCGGCCAACGCTTTAACGCCGAAACCGGGGTGCCGATTTACTTTTACGAAGCGGCGGCCATGATGCCGGAACGGAAACGTTTGGAAACGATCCGAAAAGGTCAATACGAAGCGTTGAAAACCGAGATCGTAAACCCCAATCGTCATCCTGATATCGGCGAACCCAACCTCCATCCCACTGCCGGCGCCACAGTCATCGGGGCGCGCAAATTTCTCATTGCATTTAACGTTAATCTGAGTACCGATGATGTGACGATCGCCAGAAAGATCGCCGTGGCGGTTCGTTCGTCTAACGGCGGTTTGGCGTATGTCAAGGGGATTGGCTTGGCCCTTGACGCCCGCGGTCTGACCCAGGTCTCCATGAATATCGTCGATTATGAAAAAAACGCCTTGTACCGGGTGGTGGAAATGATTCGTACCGAAGCCCGGCGATGGGGGGTATCGATCGTGGAAACGGAAGTATATGGAATGGTCCCGGCCATGGCCCTTTTGGAAAGTGCCGCCCATTACCTCCAGATTGTCGATTTTGATCCCAAACAGGTGGTGGAACTGGCCCTGCTGGACATGTCGGGAAACGCCTAACCCTGGGAAAAAGAAACCGAATTAGCTCGTTGGGCCGTAAACATCTTATTTTAAAAGTTTCCAATCCGGACAGGAAATAAAAATGTCTTTGATCGATTTGTCGATAAAAGAATTTTCTGGGCAGTTGGCAAGTGATTCACCGGCGCCGGGAGGAGGCAGTGTGGCCGCTTTGGCGGGTGCACTCAGCGTGGCTTTAAGTACGATGGTGGCCAGGCTCACTATCGGCAAGAAAAAATATGAACACGCCTGGCCCCGGATGACGCGTCTTCGTGGACAGGCTGAAAAACTATTAACAAATTTATTGATTCTGGTGGACAAAGATACCAACGCCTATAATCAAGTAATGGCGGCGTATCGACTTCCCATAGATAGCGCTGATGAAAAAGCGGCCCGTAAAATCGCCATCGAAGCGGCCAGCAAAGAAGCCGCGCGGGTACCGCTTAACACCTTGCGCACCGTGGCGAAATTGATACCGATCACCTCGACCGTCATTGAAGACGGCAATCCCAATTGCATTACCGATGCTGGAGTGGCTGTCCAATTGATGCGCACAGCTGCACTGGGCGCAGCGTACAATGTAAAAATCAATTTAGACGGTATCTCCGATGCCGATTTCGTTGCCGGTGCCAAAGCGGAAACCGACGAATTGATTGGCCGTATTATCGCGACGGCCCGGCAACAAGCCGCCAGCGTCGAAAAGGCCCTTGAGTGACCGGCTATAAGGATAACGCCGTAAAACAGAATCATGGCTGACATTCCCGAAAAAATCGATGCAATCTGGATTCATGCCAATCTGGCCACCATGACCGGCGAGGGACCTTACGGCCGGATTGAAGACGGCGCCCTGGCCATGACGGATGGAAAAATCACATGGGTGGGAAAGACGCATCGGATGCCGGAGGATTTAAAACGAAAGACCGATACAGTCCATGATGCCCAAGACCAATGGATCACCCCCGGTCTCGTTGATTGCCATACCCACCTTGTTTATGGTGGCAATCGGTCGTCGGAGTTTGAAAAACGACTCCAGGGAATGACTTATGATCAAATCGCCCGCCAAGGCGGTGGTATTCGATCCACCGTGACCGCCACCCGGGAGGCCGATGAAGATTCCCTATACCGTCAAAGTTTGCCGCGGCTGTTATCGTTACTTAGAGAAGGTGTAACGACAGTAGAAATCAAATCCGGGTACGGCCTCGATCTTGATACCGAGATGCGCATGCTGCGCGTGGCCAGGCGTTTGGGAGATACCCTGCCCGTTACCGTGATCCCCACCTATCTGGGCGCTCATGCGCTTCCCCCCGAATTCGATGGGCGCAGCAAGGATTATATCGACTTTGTCTGCCGGGAAGTGTTGCCGAGGGTGGCCGCTTCTGATTTGGCCTCGGCCGTGGATGCATTTTGTGAAACCATCGGGTTTTCCCGTCAACAGACCGAACAAGTCTTTCAGGCGGCCCAACAGCACGGACTGCAGGTTAAGATCCATGCCGAACAATTATCCGATATGGGTGGCGCGGGACTGGCGGCGAAATACGGCGCATTATCAGCCGACCATCTCGAATATCTCTCCGAAACGGACGCCCAGGCCATGGCCGCTGCCGGCACGGTAGCCGTACTGCTTCCCGGCGCGTTCTATTACCTGCAAGAAACCCGGCGACCACCCATTGACATGCTGCGCCGGTACAACATTCCAATGGCTGTGGCCACCGATTGCAACCCAGGTTCGAGCCCGGTGGGTTCGCTTCTATCCATGCTCAATATGGCCTGTGTCCTGTTTCGCCTGACCCCGGAAGAAGCACTATCCGGTGTCACCCGCCACGCGGCACGGGCGCTGGGTATTCACGGACAAACCGGTATTCTGGCACCGGGAAGAGATGCCGATTTTGTGATCTGGGCCATCAATGATCCCGCCGAGTTGGCTTACGGTCTCGGTTTTAATCCCTGCCGGCAGGTGATTCGAAAAGGTAAAAATACTATTTAAAAAACAATAAAAGAAA
>JAOZUU010000454.1:0-1797 GCA_029938515.1 Desulfobacterales bacterium
TTTTGAAAAATATACAGATTATCAATATCGTAATACGAAACGATATTTCTTAATACGAAATCAAATAACATAACCATGACACCAAAAGCAACGACAAAAGGGAAGAAGCCGACCAATCTTGTGCAAACAATTGCGCGCACGGCTCTAATTCTCGAAAATCTCGGACAGTATCCCAATGGATTGAGCCTTGGTGAGTTATCCAATAAAGTTGATCTCCCTAAAGGAACGACCCATCGACTACTCACATCTATGGCATACTTTGATTTTATCCGCCAGGACCAGGTCAGTAAGCATTATCATCTAGGATTTAAGCTGGTTGAACTCGGTAACAATCTACTCAGTCATATTGATATTCGCAAAGAAGCCCGCCCATATCTAATTGATTTGAGCGATGATGTTCAAGAAACTGTTCATCTGGTTGTGCTGGATCAGAACAAAGCCCTTTATATCGACAAAGTTGATTTGCATTCTCGAAGGGGCGGTTTGCAGATGGTTTCCAGGCTAGGTTCTAGAGTTCCACTCCACTGCTCTGCGGTAGGAAAAGTTTTGTTGGCAAATATGCCTGAGAGCGATGCCGAATTGATTGTTCAAAATATTAAATCCGACCGACGGACCAAGAACACGATCACAGATTCATCCAAATTGAAACAGCACTTAAAGATGATCAGAGCCAAGGGTTCTGCCATTGACAATGAGGAAAATGAGGAGGGCGTCCGATGTGTTGCCGCTCCGATTCGAAACGAAATTGGTGAGGTAGTTGCGGCCATGAGCGTGTCAGGGCCCACTACTCGAATTACCTTTGGAAAGATTGACGATTCATTAAAATCCCGAGTGACTGAAACAGCAATGGGGATTTCGCGTAAACTCGGATATAGTTTAGGAACTATATCTGAAAGGTAAACTGTGATGAAGGAAAAATTCGAAAAAGTCATTCAGCACCAAATCGTTCCGGTTGTTGCCATCCAAGACGTCGAGAACGCTATCCCCCTGGCGGAAGCACTCATTGAAGGGGGTTTGCCCTGCGCAGAGATTACCTTCAGAACTGCTGCCGCAGGATCTGTGATCGAAACACTCGCAAAAAGAGGTGATATGCTGGTGGGTGCCGGTACCGTACTCAACATTGAACAGGTTCAAACTGCCATTGACGCCGGCGCCTGTTTTATCGTGGCACCTGGATTAAATCCTAAGGTGGTAGAATATTGCCTCAATCATTCTATTCCTGTCACACCCGGCGTGGCAACGCCCACCGACATTGAGAGGGCAATGGGTTTTGGACTTGAAATCGTCAAGTATTTCCCAGCCGAAGCGTTTGGCGGCCTGAAGACATTAAAGGCCATTAGTGCACCCTATGGCATGATGAAATTTATTCCCACTGGCGGTATAAATGCTGAGAACGTATGCGAATATCTGCGGCATCCAAAAGTAGTGGCCGTTGGTGGCAGTTGGATGGTCAGCTCGTCACTGATTTCCGACAGGCAGTTTGAAACCATCACCCGTTTGACCAAAGAAGCCGTTGCGTTATCCAAAAAAGCCTGACGGTTGATCTGGATTCATATTACCAACAACAAGAATACTATCAAAAGGAGGCTTGTGGGCATGCCGGTGCTCAATATTAAACCAGAAAAAACATGTACTTTTGATTTGCTCTCCTTGGGAGAAGTTATGTTGCGGCTCGATCCCGGAGAAGGACGGATCCATACCACGCGTAGCTTCCAAGCGTGGGAAGGCGGAGGGGAATACAATGTTGCCCGCGGCTTGCGTAGATGCTTTGGCATGCGGACGGCTGTTGTAACCGCA
>JAOZUU010000454.1:1807-3183 GCA_029938515.1 Desulfobacterales bacterium
CTGCAGACAACGCAGCCGGCCGTTTGGTTGAGGATCTGATTTTGCAGGGCGGCGTTGACACTTCTTATGTTCAATGGGTTCCTTATGACGGGATCGGGAGGACGGTGCGCAACGGGCTTAATTTCACGGAACGAGGCTATGGTATCCGTGGCGCCCTCGGTGTGTCGGATAGAGGCCATACAGCTGTATCACAACTTAAAAAAGGAAGTGTGGATTGGGATCATATTTTTGGAGAAATCGGTGTTCGCTGGTTCCATACGGGCGGGATTTTTGCAGCGCTATCCGCCTCGACACCTGATGTCATTGAAGAAGCCATGATCGCAGCACGCAATAACGGCACGATTATCTCCTATGATCTGAATTATCGCCCCTCGTTGTGGAAGAGTATCGGCGGCAAGGCCAAAGCGCAGGAAGTCAACCGGCGGCTTGCCCGGTATGTGGATGTTATGCTTGGCAACGAAGAGGATTTTACGGCTTGTCTCGGTTTTAAAGTTGAAGGGGTCGATGAAAACCTGTCTGCTTTGGAAACCGCCAGTTTTCAGCAGATGATTGAACAAGCTGTTCAAGCGTTCCCTAATTTTAAAATGACCGCCACCACGTTGAGAACCGTGAAAACCGCTACCCTTAACGACTGGGGGGCCATCTGCTGGACGGATGGGACGTTCTGCCAGGCGGCCATGCGTGAGAATCTTGAAATCATGGACCGGGTCGGTGGTGGTGACAGTTTCGCATCCGGTTTGATTTACGGTCTTATGACCACCGGGGATCCGCAAACGGCTGTCGAGTACGGCGCGGCCCACGGCGCCTTGGCTATGACCACGCCCGGAGACACTTCCATGGCTACCGTCCAGGAAGTTGAAAAGATGATGGCCGGAGGCAGCGCCCGGGTGGACCGTTAATATATAAGAACTCAAGGCAGGCCATTCCATATTTACCAGGCGAAATGACTCGGTATCAGAACCACTGTCATTTACAAACTTAACCAGGAAAGGAGATTTAAAATGAAAAAGCTAACCTTAATTCTTTTTGTAGCTGTGCTGGCAGTTTCTTTTATGCTCGCTGCCGGTCCAAATAAGGCCTTGGCCAAAACGTATGTATTTAAATATGCCAACACACAGTCCGATTCACACCCCCGCAGCCAATCCATGGTCTTTTTTAAAAACATGCTTGAGAAGGCATCCAATGGAAGGATTAGCGTTGAATTGTATTTCTCAGGGGTTCTGGGTAAAGAGGCAGAAGTGCTGGAGATGGTGAAGATGGGGACGGTACAGGGAAGCCGGGGAGGTCTTTTTGAAAGGGCTAATAAAAAATACACTAATTGTGAAGTTCTAAACAGTTATTACATTACTAGAGATGGAAAGAGCATTTGGTATGAA
>JAOZUU010000455.1 GCA_029938515.1 Desulfobacterales bacterium
TTTCCTACCATGCGAATCAATTCTTTACGCGCATAGGCGTCAGCGTCTTCAAATTTCCCAAAATGCCTGGTGCCGACTACTCCCTCGATCAGGAATCCGCCTTCCTGATCCGGAATGATGCGTACATGACGTTTCACGACAACATTGCTGGTGATGGCGCCGATGGCATTGGCCACATCCGCATCTTCCGGCAATACGGCCTTGGCACCCAGAGTTTGCGCGACCCGTGGTAAAAAAAAGTGAATCGGTGCCCCAATGCCGACAATCGGTCGTTTAAAATTAATCTGAACGGCATAATGATTGCTTCCACCCGATAGAAGATTTTTTATCAAGACCTTGCATACAGGACAGGTGTGCAGGGCTTCGGGATCGGTCTCGTCATCCAGTTGCCGCTTTAAAAGCTCGAGTGTCAGCCGCTCGACTCCCATATCCAGGAGGTGTTCGGACATATCCGGTATCTCCATTTTGCTCAAGCGCGAGTACAATCGGCAGTAACTTTTTGCGACGCGCTTGTCCCATTGCTCGAATCGACCCGTCACGTGCAAAAGATCGGTGAGCGTCAGTCCGCACCGTTGGATGACGAAACTCTCTTCCAGTCGCTCAAGTTCAAGGCTGCTTCCAAACAGGACCCCTATCCGCTTGACAAGCTCGTCGATTGAAAACGGTCGGGATTTCAAGAGGGTTACGATGCGTTTCTCCTGGGTCGTCAGGGACAGTTTGTCGGTCGAACCGGTCAGCGCCAGAATTTGCATTATTTGGGTGGAAATCACATAGCGATCCAGGTGCCCATCGAGAAATTCAAGTGCCCTGTTCGTTCCAGGATACATTGCACCCAACCAGGCGATAGGTGCTACCCGTCGAGGACCAATGGAAAACTGACCCTTTTGCCATTGGATCAGACTGTCGCCGCCAAGACCAGCGGTGCGAATTTCGAGGGCTTCCACATGTGTCTTGTGCCCGCCCACTTTGGATCCAGTCTCACAGACGCTCACCACGCCATCGACTAAAGCCGCTGTATCTGTGGTGGTGCCACCCATGTCCACAACCAGTGCGTTTTTCAACCCCGTTAAATGACGTGCACCGGCTACACTTGCTGCGGGTCCCGACAATATGGTCTCCACCGGTCGCTCTTTGGCCATGGCCACGCTCATCAGTGTTCCATCCCCTTTGACGACCACAATGGGAACGAAAATCCCCTGCTTTTCAAGCACGTTCTCTAAATCAAGAAGCAGCTTGGTCAGGTTAGGGATGATTCGGGCATTCAGCATGGCCGTGTGTGCCCGGATTTTGAAATCCAGGATACCTGACAGCTCGTGGCCACATGTGACAAACAGCCCGGTTTCTTCACGAATGATGTGCTTGACCGTCAGTTCATGGGCAGGGTTAATGGCGCCGGCGTAACCGGACACGGCAAAAGCTTTAACCTCATCTTTTTCCACCATTCGCCGGACGATGCGCTTTATCTCCATTTCGTTTATCGGGCTGATTTCCTTGCCCGTGATTTCCAGTTTCCCCGAGATTACGGCCTTGGGTTCGTATTGGATTTCTCCAGGGTCTAAACGGTTGTAGGGCGGCATGATAATCATTCCTACCTTCTGGCCCTCACCCTCCACTATGGCATTGGTCGCCAATGTGGTGGACAGCGATACCATTTCCACCTGTCTCAACTTTTCCTGGTCGAGTTTTGCCAATCCTTCCCTTATGCCCACAGTGAAATCCCATTTTGTGGTAAGCGCCTTGCTCTTGCAGATGGTCTCAGACCGACCAACGTCGTAGATGACCGAATCGGTATAAGTTCCTCCGGCATCGATCCCCAGTCCGATTTCCATATAGGCGGCCTCTTTCATATCATAATCGACACTTTCCATAACTGTGACTGCAGCTTTGTCTGGCCGGATAGTCTGTGCATTCCAGATCGGATTGGATGAAAGTGATGAGCGTACACCATCAAACTCGGTTACGTGGTTCGGTGAAACCACTAAAATTTCATCTGTTGTTTCTTTCGCACGTAAAAGTTTTTCAATCAGAATCTGGTCACCCGTGATTTTTTCATATTTCCAGTTGTATTCCTTTGCCATTTCTCGAGCGTACTGTTCATATTTAGGCGAGCTGTTTGTCCCTGTTTCAATAAAGGCTGCCCGTTGATAATTCTTCTGCCAGGTGTTCAGGAACCGGAACGTCTCTTTAGCAGTACTCTCCCCATATTTTTCCACCAGTTCGTCATAGTCGAGCTTTTCGTCTCCGTAATAGGCCGACCGTTTTCGTTGGGAAAGAGGTTCTGTCTTTTCTTCATACCAGCCGGCCGATATGTAATAGGTCCCCGGAAATTTTTTAAACTCATGTCGATAAGCCGCATCTCCGCCTAAAAATAGAGCGATGCAGTCATGTACCTTTGGTATCGCCAGGGGAATATCTCGGGCCTGGATCCCTATGGTACCCTGCCCGCATACACCGTATCCGACCACGATGCGGTCGCACTTCCCTGATGCGGATATCTCATCGATGGCTTGCTGAAGTTTTTTTCGAAGAAGGTCAGGGCGGTCATGAAGGCCACCTTCCAGAAATTTGGTTCCGATATCCATTCCAAACTTTTTGGCGATTTGTTTGATATCAAGCGCCATCACAGCACACGCGATAACATACGGTTTTGTTTTTATCATTTGTATCTTTCTTTCAGGTATAGCGGTTTCAGATTAATAAAGGATTAATTAAGCCTGGAAGCATAAACGGTCGATCGGACCGTGCAACTTTGTTTTATGAAGCCACTCATTCACGATCCGAAAGATCCGAGTTCAATTCCGGAGGCAATTTAAAACTACCTTTGGTCAGTATCTGGATTACCTTTTTTTGTCGTAAACTAAGCTCATCAAATCGGACCCCAATGGCCTTTTTATCTCGCCGCACGACCTGGCCGTTGATGGCACATTTGTGTTCGAGCTTTGGAGAAGAAAACGTAAGGATAATCTTTTGTCCAACTTTAATGGATTGCTCCGTCTCGATATAAGCGCCTCCCATGCTAATGTCCCGCAGAAAGCATTGGTACGTCCAGTCGCTTATATCGTAATCCACAGCCACAAGGCATTCGAATCGAGCGTGCATTCGCAAACTGGGCCGTCTGCTCTTTCTTTCATCAACCAGCCGTCTGCTTTCATGCAGGAGGGTCATGAGTGTTTT
>JAOZUU010000456.1 GCA_029938515.1 Desulfobacterales bacterium
CGATAAAACGCCAAAACCAACGGCCCCTTGGAAAGCAAGCTGTCCAGGCTGACGATGTCACCCGACGTATTTTCAAGACCGAATGCCGGTGCCTTGTCCCCAACCTTGACGGCACGCTCTAAAATACCGGAGTTACGAAGTGTTTCTGTGGCCCGATGCATAATTTCAAGGGCTTCCTTCGGCGCTTGGGCCTGCATTCCTTTTTTATAGGCATCCATTTTCTCCTGTAGTTTCATGATTATTCTCCTATATTGGTTATTAATACAAAGTATTCAAACTCTCCATCGTAAAGGTATTGATTTCATCGAAACGATCATCGATCACCTTGGTAACCCACTCGGGATCGGCCAATAACGCTCTGCCAACGGCAATTAGATCAAACTCGTTTCGCTCCAGCCGTTCCAGCAGGTATTGGATCGTTTTTTCCGAACCGTGGGGCTTATTTTTTTCCGGTGACATGCGGTTACTTATAAAATCACTATCCAGACCCACGCTGCCCACGGAAATGACCGGTTTGGCTGTTATTTTCTTTGTCCATCCGGCCAGATTTAAATCGGACCCTGCAAATTCAGGTTCAAAAAACCGCCGGGTGCTGCAATGAAAAATATCCACGCCGGCATCTGCCAGCGGCGTCAGAAAGGTTTCCAGCTCCTTCGGGGTCCGGGCCAGCTTGGTCTCATAATCACCCAGTTTCCACTGGGAAAATCTCAGGCAAACAGGAAAATCCGCTTCGACTTCCTGCCGAACCGCCCGGATCAAATCCACGGCAAATCTTGTGCGCTCGGCTATGTTACTCCCCCCGTAAACATCCGTTCTATGGTTGGTCCGGTTCCAAAAGAATTGATCGATCAGATATCCGTGGGCGCCATGCAGCTCGATACCGTCGAATCCGATCTGTTCGGCCTCGTGTGCTGCTCGCGCAAATGCCGCGATAACGTTTTCAATATCTTTTTCTGACAATTCCTCCGGTACCGCTCCTTCTTTCATGGAAGGGTGCAAAATCGAAGAAGGAGCGTATCCAGGCACGTTAGGTTCAGGTGGCATGCCTTCCTGACGCACACTACCGGTATGCCACAATTGGGGAAAAATTTTGCCGCCACCGGCATGTACATTTTTAACGACATGCTCCCAACCCTGTAACGCTTTTTTACCGTAAAAATTCGGGACATCCGGATAAGCGTGGCCGGCCGGGTCGACCACCGTCCCCTCTGTGATTATCAGGGCCACATTGTTTTCCGCCCGGCGGCGATAATATTCGGCCACATCCGCACCAGGAATGTTATGTGGAGAACGGCTTCGCGTCATCGGCGCCATGACGACGCGCCCGGATAATGACAGTGATTTTAAAGTAAACGGGTTTGTCAGCTCATTACTTTTCATCGGGTCTCTCCCAAGTTATATTGACACATATTAAATGACCGGTCGTCTTGTTTTTACAAAAATATTTTTGCCAGCTATTTTAGCAAAACACCCGCCAAAATATCCATGAACGCGGTCAATGGCTGAGCATTGCGACTGGCCTTCACCCGCATCAATGCCCCTTCCCAGCTATTAAATATAAACTCCGCCATTGTATCCACATCATGGTCTGTCTTGATATCACCTTTTTTTTTCGCTTCGCCTAAACATCGCGACAAAACGGCCGTATAATTCCTAAAAATATCGTCGATCTTTTCGCCGATAGGCGTATTGACATCGGCCATTTCCTGGCAGAGATTCCCAATAAAACATCCCTTCTTGAAATCGAGTTCCCGGATATTTTTCTCAACCATCTCGGCAAAAAAACCGATGATCCTATCCAGCGGCGGCTTCGCCTGATCCCCAAGATTTGAATTAATCCGGCGCAATGTCTGCCGGCTCATATAATCGAGCGCCGAAATGGCAAATTGTTCCTTACTTTTGAAATAATTATAGAACGACCCCTTGGGAATCCCGGCGGCATTGGTAATTTCCTTTATTCCGGTATCGTTGTAGCCCTTGTAATGCATGAGCGCCGAACCGGTTTGCAGTATTCTTTCCCTGATGTCACCTTTCATCATATCATAACAATATGACCGGTCGTCTCAATGTCAAGGCACTATCCATGATACCGATTTGACAGGGAGAATATTAATCCGTCTGTGTTTATCGGTGTGGGGCCTGCCGCGGCGACTTGTCCCGTCGTAGCTCCAAGAGCGAAGTCGGAAGCATCAGCGAAGACGGGTCTGTGGCTAAATGATTTAAAGTTGTAACGAATATTTTATTACGGGAGCTAAAACGGCCAGAAACTATTGTCATTCCAAATCGTTTCGGTCACTTCTTTATCTATCTTGGCCAGTAATTCCAGATGCTGAATCTCCCACTCGGCCAGCCATTTGTAGAGTGCCTTTTCTTCAGGATCGCTGGCCTCGTCGGCCCGCTGTGAATAGAGCTTGATGGCCCGCTCTTCCATGCCCATGGCGGCCGAAATAGCTGCCGCTTCAAAACCGACCGCGGAAATATTTTCTTTTAACTTGTCGGTAAGGATCTGATCCGCTACATCCGCCGGATATTCGTCAACTGCCCTGGGAATAAATTTATCGTTGGCTTGATAAGATTTGTATTGCTCGGACAATATCTTGATATGACTGACTTCCTCGGCGGCCATCATTCCAAAAAAATCCTTGACGACCTGGTTGTCCGCCTCTTCGGCGGCCTTTTTATAAAATGCCTTTCCACGAATTTCTAATAAGATCGCTCTCTTTAATATCTTTAAAGAATCTGACTCGGGCATGATCTGTTCCTCCATGTTTCGTAAATAAATTTACTTCATTGTTGTTCGTCCTTATATCAAAACTAAAATTGATACGGCAACCCTTCCGAAAATATCTGATGGTACAAGATTATTAATTATGTGATTTATGATGATGATTATTATCGTCTCGAGGATCGAAAATTGAAATATAGAAATTATAAGTCATTTATGGTTAGTTTTGGTTATTGTTAAAATATCATAGTAAATATATTGACAATGCATTTATTATTTTTTAATTGTGGGCAATGGCCGACGGCCGTCATTCTTAAGATTACAGGATAATCCAATGAGCCAATTATCAACCACTAAAGAGATCGCCCAATTTCCAAACATCAAGGAAAAGATTATCCAAATAATAACTTAGGGCCGCGGAAAAAAAGGAGAGAAAAATGAGAAGAT
>JAOZUU010000457.1:0-1804 GCA_029938515.1 Desulfobacterales bacterium
TTCCTGATATTTGCCCCCGAGAGCAGGAATTTGTCGATATCATGACCGCTGTTCGCCATGATCTGGTAAAGGTTGTCCATGGAGATCCGGATAAATACGCAGCTG
Source organism: Desulfobacterales bacterium (assembly GCA_029938515.1). Taxonomy (GTDB): domain Bacteria; phylum Desulfobacterota; class Desulfobacteria; order Desulfobacterales; family QNYZ01; genus QNYZ01. The sequence goes on from JAOZUU010000457.1 coordinate 106, forward strand.
TCATATTTACCGGTTCGGGAACCATTATTCAGGATGTTCTGGTCAACTCACTGGTTCCCGAGGGTAAAAAGATCTGCGTGGTAAACAACGGCGCCTATGCCGCCCGAATGGCGGAGATCGCCGGGTATTACCATATCCCCTGTGTGAACCTGGAATTTTCCACCACCGGCCTTCCCGATCCGGAAGTGGTGCGGGAAGCCTTGGAAAAAGACAAAGAGATTGCCGTTGTCGCCGCCGTCCACCACGAGACAGGAACCGGCGTGTTGAATCCCATAAAAGAGATCGGGCAGATTGCCCATGACAACGGATGCGTGTTTATGGTGGACACGATCTCTACCTATGGACTGATGCCCATTGACATCGAGGAACAGAACATCGATTTTCTCATGTCTTCGGCCCAAAAAGGCCTTGCCGCCATGACCGGAGCTTCGTGGACCGTGGGCAATATTGAGGAGATCGTAAAATCCAAAGACTACCCGACACGTTCTTACTACTGCAATCTGTTCATGCAGCATGACTTTCTTGATCGGTCGGGCGAGATGCACTTTACGCCCCCGGTTCAAACCATTTATGCCCTGCAGCAGGCGATCAAAGAGTACTTCGAAGAGGGCGAACAGGTGCGCTGGCAGCGACTGACTCAATGCTGGGAAGCCATTCACAGTGGATTGAAAGAGATGGGCCTGGAAACAGTTATCGACAAAGAAATTCAGGGCCATCTGGTGGTCACCGTCAAGGCGCCGGAAGACGGTAAATTTGATTTCTTCAAACTGCACGACTACTGCTACGAGCGGGGATTCACCATCTACCCGGGGAAAATGTTCGGGCTTCAGACCTTCCGATTGTGCAACTTGGGTCTCATCACTGCAAAAGACATCGAAGATTTCTTTGTGGTGGCCAAGGAGGCTTTCAGTCAGATGGGTTACACGTTTCCCATTGGGTAATCAGCTTTACCGGATCCGCCGCTGTTGGCAGTGTGTGGATGGTATATTTGTTTTACTAACATTATCAATTAATCGGAGGATGTAGAATCATGGAAGACAATGTTCAGGAACTGTATGTACGGGCGAGAAAGGCCTTTAAAGAGGTTGAATTCTGGCCTCAGGAAAAAGTCGACGAGATGGTTGAAGCCGTGGCTTGGGAATTCATGAAAGATGATGTTCGCCACAAGTTGGGCCATCTGGCCGTGGATGAATCCGGCATCGGTAATGCCGAAGACAAGGTAAATAAAATCAAGAACAAAACTCTGGGTACGCTCTATGACATGCGCAATGCCAAAACCTGCGGAATGATCGAAGAAAGCAAGGCGCTCGGGGTCCGGACATACGCCAAGCCCATCGGTGTGATTGCCAACGTGGTTCCGTGTACAAACCCGGAATCCACCATCTGCTGCCTGTCCCTGAGCACCCTGAAAACCAGGAATGCCCAGATCGTATCCCCCCACCCCAGGACCCAGAAGACATCCTATGAAACGGTGCAGCATGCCCGCAAGGCACTTGAAAAGATCGGTGCTCCCGTGGACCTGATGCAGTGTATCAAACAGACCAGTCATGCTAAAACCGCCGAAGTCATGACCCACTGCGATTATGCCGTGGCCACCGGTGGCGCGGCCCTGGTCAAAGTGGTTTATGCCGCCGGTAAACCCGCCCAGACCGTTGGCGCCGGCAACGTCGTATCCATCGTGGATGAAACCGCCGACCTG
>JAOZUU010000457.1:1904-3168 GCA_029938515.1 Desulfobacterales bacterium
GAAAAAATATCCCCGGTGCTCACCGTCTGGAAATGGACTGATTTCGACGAAATGCTGGACCGTTTGGAAAAAATCCTTAAATTTTCCGGAGAAGGACATTCCACATCTATTCACACGGAAAACGATGAACGGCGGGTAAAACTGGCTTTACGGGCCAACGTGGGCCGCATCGTCTGCAACATGCCCCACGCCCATGCCAACAGCGGCGGCTGGACTACCGGTTTGCCCACCACCGATACGCTGGGCTGCGGGAGCTGGGCCGGCAACATTTTCAGCGGCAATGTGAACTGGTTAAACTTTATGAACTATACCATGCTGGCCATTCCCAAGGAAGAGTATGTTCCGCCCGTGGAAGAACTTTGCGGCAACTATTTGAAAAAATGGGGAACGGACTAAGATTAAAAAAAACGAACGTCCAACATCGAACGTCCAACGTCGAATCTTGAATGTAAAAAATGATCGTTAAAGATCAGAATTTGAGGGTCTGATTTTTATTCGATGTTGGACGTTCAATGTTCAATGTTCGACGTTCATCCTTCATCTCCCTCGTGGTTGCCCTTGCCGGAACAGGATAGGAGGCAAAGTGTGAAATGATCAAGGCCCTTATTTTTGACTTTGGCCAAACCCTGGTCGATTCGGCTGATGGGTTCCGAGCTGCTGAGCAAGAAGCTAAGAACGCGATTTTTCTTCAGCTCGGTTCCGCGTCCAAGGGGCCGTCCTGGGAAGAATTTTTACTGAAGTATCGCAAAATTCGCAAGGAATTTCATGAAAAATCCTGTTTTTCAAGGCCGGCCATCTGGCAGGAAGTTTATCGGCAATTCAACTGCGATCCGAACCCGAACCTGATAGAAAAGTGGGAAAATAGATACTGGGAACAAGTTAAGGCTCTTACGCGCCCTTTTGAGGAAACCGTTCAAGTTCTGGAAAAGCTTTCCCGGCAATACCGGTTGGGCATGATTACCAACACCCAGGGGCAAAAAATTGCGGGAAAACACCGCATCGCCCTGTTTCCCCAGCTCGAACAATATTTTAAGGTTATTATCGTTGCAGGAGAATCCGGGATACCGCCCAAACCCGACCCCGAACCTTTCAGGCTCTGCCTATCCAAACTGGATGTGTTGCCCCATGAGACGGTGATGGTTGGTGATGACTGGCGCATCGATATTGGCGGGGCGGAAAATGCACGCATCCAGCCCGTCTGGCTCCGGCACGAGACCGTGCGACGAAACTGGCCGGATGTCGAAACGACCGTACCCATCATTAC
>JAOZUU010000039.1 GCA_029938515.1 Desulfobacterales bacterium
TATAAACAACCTTTCAAAAATAACCGCAGGCAGAAAATTCCTGGCATACTTATTGAATATACAAATAATTGGAAGCTGATAAAAAACGGGGTTCGGCAAAGGGGTTTAATGAAAAATCGTCATTATCATATTAAAAAAGGGAAGTAGCCATATGCCGGAGCGTACCGCATTAAAGGATGAATCCGTCCTGAAAGATGGACATCTGCAAAAAAAAACCTATTACGCCAGGTTGTTTCGCCGGTTTGTTTTGCTGACCATGGTCTGTTCGCTGGTTCCACTGTTACTGGTCGGATGGGGCATCAATATTCATTACACACGTTTTGCAAAAACTCGCATGATCAACTCTCTCCAAATCCAGCTGGCGAATCATCGCAAAATCGTCGAGCTGTTTTTACTGGAACGTACCTCCAGGCTCAACCTGATCGCTCAGACCCATTCACTGGAATATTTGAGCGACATGTCCAACCTCAATTCTGTTTTTAAAGTATTAAATTGGGGTGATGCGTCGTTTGCGGATTTAGGTGTCATCGGCGCGGATGGTCGTCACCGGGCCTATATTGGACCCTACAATTTGATGGATAAAAATTACGCCGATACGTTCTGGTTTAAGAAAGTTATGGAAAACAGTATTTTTATCAGTGACATGTTTACCGGGTTTCGCAAGATTCCCCATTTTATTGTCGCCGTGATTCGACAGGAGAGAGGGGCAACCTGGATCTTAAGAGCCACCATCAACCCAGAGGTTTTTCGCTCACTGGTCGAGGATGTTCAGGTGGGTAAATCCGGTGAAGTGCTGCTGCTGAACAGGCAGGGAATTTACCAGACCAGTCCCCGGTTTAGCGGGAAGATCATGGAAAGGGCCCCTTTTTCAGTGGGGGAGGTTCATGATGGTGTGGAAATCCAAATGCTGAAAAGTCGCGGCGATGATGGCAAAGCGCCCTCGGTTCGCCAAATAGCGGCCCAGACCTGGCTTAAAGAGCCTCGCTGGCTGCTGATGATTAAGCAAGATTACAGCGAAGCCCTGGGTGATGTCAACCATGCCAATTATGTCACCCTGATTTTCCTCCACCTTAGCGCACTCATCATATTGGCGGTGACCGTTCTTGTTACCCGGCACATGATCGCAGTCATCAAAAAACGCGACGATCAAATGGATCAACTGAATAATCAATTAATCCAAGCCAGTAAGCTGGCTTCCATCGGTGAACTTTCGGCGGGCGTAGCCCATGAGATCAACAATCCCCTGGCCATTATTCTGACGGAAAGACAGATCCTGCTGGATATGGCGGGTCAGACCCGGGCCATGGATGATGATTTTAGGGAACAGTTTGACGCCTCCATGAAACAGATCAATATGCAGATTCAGCGGTGTAAACGCATCACCCATAACCTGCTCCGGTTTTCCCGGCGGACGCAGTCTGTCATCGAGGAAGTAGATCTCAATGAATTTATCAAGGAAGTGGTCGAACTGATGGAAAGAGAGGCGGAAACCAGCGGCATAAAATTTCGTACCGATCTGGATCAAAATCTACCCGAGATTCCCACCGATCCATCCCAGCTCCAACAGGTGTTTTTAAACCTGATCACCAACGCCATCGATGCCCATGACGGTAAACCCTATGGCAGTATCCACATCACCACCGCTGGTGATGAACGGAAACAGGGGGTTCGAATTATAGTTGCCGATACCGGGTCGGGCATTCGGCCGGAAAATCTTGAAAATATTTTTGATCCTTTTTTTACCACCAAGGCAGTGGGAAAGGGCACCGGTCTGGGGCTTTCCATTTGTTACAGTATCATGCAGCGGTTGGGCGGAGCGGTTACCGTAACCAGTGAGCCTGGAGTCGGAACGGAATTTACCCTGTTTCTGCCGTTGCAGCCGCCACATAAATTAGAGGAAAGTATCATCAAAAAAGAGGGGTCATCTTCTGATTAGTTGTATTAAATTTTGGGAAAAATGCGTTATCTCCAACTAAATTGGAGAAGAACCAAAAAAATAACTTCCCATTTTTACCGATAAGGAGGGTATCGAAATGATTGGCGCAAAAATTTTACTGGTCGACGATGAAGTGATTTTCACTGAAAATATGGCCAAGCTTCTGACAAACAGGGACTATCGGGTCACAGCCGTCAACAGTGGGGATGCCGCCATCAAGGCCCTTGAGGAGGAAAACTTCGACGTGGTGGTACTGGACTTAAAGATGCCGGGCATGGATGGCATTACCACCCTGGAAGAGATTAAAAAACTGGGCCTATTCACCGAGACGCTGATCCTGACCGGCCACGGCGCCATTGATACGGCCCTCGAGGCCATCAAGTTGGGCGCCTATGACTATCTGACCAAGCCGTGTGAGATCGATGAGCTGGTGGCAAAAATTGAGGATGCCTGGAGTAAAAAAGATGACCTTGAGAAAAAGGACATCCAGGATAAAATCCATAAAGTAGTCGAATCGCCCAGATCAGCATTTAATGTGTTTTCCAAAGATAAACGTAAGAAATAGCCTGAATTAAACAGGAGAAAAAACAGATGGTTGACATCAAAAAAATTCTGGTCGCATTCGATCGCTCTAAGTATGCCAAGGAGGCACTTATTTTTAAAATGCGGTTTGCCCGGCAAAATGAAATCGCTGTTAAATCTACAAAAGGAGGCACCCCATGCTTGTTAAAAACTGGATGAGTACCGAAGTCGTCACCATTGATGAAAAAGCGTCTTTGTATGATGCGGTCAAGCTGATTAAAAAACATCGCATCCGCATGCTGCCCGTTGTTAAAAAGGATAAACTGGTGGGTGTCGTCACCGACCGGGATCTGAAAAAAGCATCGGCCTCGGATGCCACTTTACTGGATAAACATGAACTACTCTACCTGCTGGGAAAGGTCGAGATACAAAGCCTCATGACCCAAACACCGATTATCGTGCCTCCGGATTACACCGTGGAAGAGACCGCGGAGATCCTGTTGGAAAATAAAATATCAGGGGTTCCGGTGGTCGATAATAACAGCAAGATTGTGGGAATCATAACGAAATCAGATCTGTTCAGGGTACTGATCGCCCTCACCGGCATTGGGACCAAGGGGATGCAGTTTGCCTTTCGCGCCGAGGATCGTTCCGGATCCATAACCGAAATCGCGGATGTCATCCGGGAATACGGTGGTCGCACGGTAAGCATTCTGTCTTCTTATGAAAATGCACCCGAGGGGTATCGTAATGTATACATTCGTTGTTACGGTTTAAAGCGCCAGGATCTGGAGAGGCTGCGAGACGATCTAAATAAGGTCGCACGGCCCCTTTATTTCGTTGATCATCGGAAAAATCAGAGGAAAATTTACGAATAAATGGCGATAGAATTTTAAATCGATTTCCCCTGCGTCAATTGTCAGTCTTTTTTACATTCTGTAAGGTTTGTGGACTAGGCCGATACATTTATTTGCAAGGCCAGGCGGCCTCGCAGGCCCTTTTTTTATATAATTTCAGGTTATTCCGCCTGTCCCGGAAAATATAGTAATTGGCACACTTGTTGCTGAATACAGGTATGTAGGGAGGACTGATGGAGCAATCGTCGAAAGATAGTTATAGAAAAATCAAAGGGATTGTGCTGACCAGTATGATCCTGGTACCGCTCATTCCTTTCATCCTCATTCTCGGCATCGGGTATTTCTATTTCACTTCTTCCGTCGAACATAGCAGTATTGCAAGCATAAAACGGATTGTCGAAGACCACCGGCAGATGGTGGCGTCTTTTTTAGGGGAGCGAAAATCCGATCTGGAACTGATCGCCGATTCTTACTCATTTACTGAGTTGGTCCGGGAGAATACCATTCGCGTTGTATACGACCATCTTCATAAAAAGGCGCCCGCTTTCGCCGATTTGGGCGTGTTTGATGAAAATGGTGTTCATGTGGCCTACGAGGGGCCTTTTAAGCTAACCGGCAAGGTGTATAATGAAGCCGCCTGGTTTAAGGAAGTGATCAAGAAAGGCTATTTCATCAGCGATGTTTTTCTGGGTTATCGACGCATCCCCCATTTTTGTATCGCCTTGATGAGAACTGAGGATGGAAAGAAATGGGTCATTCGTGCCACGATCGACACGCACATGTTCAATGACATGGTGAAAAAGGTCCGCATCGGCAAAACCGGTGAGGCCTATATCTTAAACGCCGAAGGCATCTTCCAAACCGAACGGCGCTCGGGCGGCAGCCTGATGAATAAAGACCCGGATACGGTTGAATTACCGCGACCGCATAGTGGCATCAAGACCTTTACTGAAAAGGATGCAAGGGGAGATAAATATCTGTATGCCACCACCTGGCTCAAGGATAATCGGTGGTTTCTGGTCGTCAGGCAGGAAGTGGCGGATGCATTCAAGGCCCTGCGTTCAGCCGGTTATCTGATCGCACTGATTACGGTGATGGGTGGGGCGGCGATTGTCGGTATTGCGATTTTTGAGACGAACCGGATCGTTGGGCGGATGGAGCAATTGGATGCGGAGAAAGATCAATTGGGTGAGCAGCTCGTGAGAGCCAGCAGGCTCGCCGAGATTGGCGAAATGGCCACGGGGATTGCGCATGAAATCAACAATCCGCTCCAGGTAATGAAGAGCGAGAAAACCCTGATCGATACGATCCTGTCCGACCTGAAGGACAGAGGCGAGCTAAAGGAATCGGAGGATTTAAAAGAGCTCGAAGATTCCATTGACCAAATCAATCTCCAGATCGACCGGTGTTCGAAAATCACGCATGCCGTGCTTAAGTTCGGGAGGCAAAACGACGCCATTTCCACCGAGATTGACCTTGGCGTTTTTATCCCCGAAGTTATCGGCATGATTACAAATAAGGCCAGTGTGGAAGGGATCACCATCACACAGGATATTTTGGCGGATATCCCCTCGATCCAGGGGGACCAGGGACATTTCCAGCAGGTGTTGATCAATTTATTTAACAACGCCATCTATGCCATTGTGGAAAGACACGGCTCCGAGGGGGGAGAACTGGCGGTGGGAGCGGGTCTAAACGATGATGGCATGGTGAGGACTTATGTCAGGGATGATGGGGCCGGTATCAGCCCGGAAAATTTAAAAAAAGTTTTCAGTCCGTTTTTTACCACCAAACCGGTGGGCAAAGGCACGGGGCTGGGGCTTTCCGTATGTTACGGCATCATTGATGCCATGGGCGGCGTTATGAGGGTCAGCAGCCAGAAAGGCCTTGGAACGACATTCACCATTGATTTGCCGGTTGCGGGTTCAAAATAAGCGACATTGGTAAGTTCAAAGTGACTAAAGTGAGCACTCAGTTAGGAGGAAAAGATGGCAACAATGAAAATGATGCTGGTGGATGATGAGGAAAGATTTCTCTCCACTACCCAGAAATTACTGACCCGAAAGGGCTATGACGTCCTGACGGCGATCAGCGGCAAAGAGGCGCTGGAAATATTGAAAGGGCGCAATATCGACGTCGTCATCCTGGATGTCAAAATGCCCGGGATGGACGGAATTACGACGTTGAAGGAAATTAAGCGGCTTTATCCTCTGGTTGAGGTCATTATGCTGACCGGACATGCCACGGTTGAATCAGCGGTGGAAGGGCTGCACGCCGGGGCCACGGACTATTTAATGAAGCCGACCGATGTTGACGACCTGATACAAAAAGCGGAGGAAGCCTTTGAGAAAAGGCAGCGGCTGGAGGAAAAGATACGGTTGGCCCAAAGCCGCAGGTTCATGAAATCCCCTCGGGAGATCATCAAAGAGACCAAAGAGCGCTAACACGGTATCGATCTCTATCTGGACTAGAAAGGTAAAGTCATGCGGAAGACAAAGGCGAAAAAGGCTTCGGGATATGACAAGTATGTCGATTGGAAATTTTTTATTGTTCCCGTGGTGTTATTTTTTACCATCCTTATTTTACCCACACCCCGGGGAATGAGGGCCGTCGGCACCCTGTACCAGGTGGGGCCCAAGGCAGTGGTCAACCATATCACCCGGCAATTGTTTGATGAAACGAGTTCGGATGTGCTCCAGTGGCAGCTGCTTACCGCCAACATCATGGAGCGAAACTTACGGATGGGCGCCCTTTCCAAAGAGCGCTTTTTAAAACGTGATTTAAAGTGGTGTAAAAAAAACAAGATCCAGGCCAATCCCGAAAATCTTGAAAAATCTCATGATTATATTACGAAAACCGTCACCGATGATGCGTTTTCAAGCCTTATGGCGACATCCCTGGAGCTTCGGCGGGATAAGCTCAATTATGAAGATTTGTCCGGCAGTGACAAAAAGGCGGCGGATAAGGGCGCCTGGCATATCAAGGTGGCCATCGCCATGATGGTGTTTGTGGTCCTCTGTTTTCTGACGGAATGCATCCCTTTGCCGGCCGTGGCATTTTGCGTGGGATTGATCCTGGTTTTTACCGGGGTCGTCTCCCGAAAGCAGGTGGCCATGCTTTACTGGAGCGACGCCTGCTGGTTTATCATGGGCAGTCTTATGTTTGCGGCCGCCTTTGTGAAAACAGGGGTGGACAAGCGGGTTTGCCTGATGATTTTCAAAAAATTGGCGGTGCCCCATGTCCGGTGGATCACCCTGATCTTTTTTGTCATCATCTCCCCCCTGGCTTCATTTATCTCCGACCATGCCCTGGCAGCCATGTTTCTTCCCATCGGCATGCTTTTATATCAAAACAGTCTGACCAAGGAGGTACCGGAAGATCCGGAGCTGGCCAAGATGCTGATGATTTCCATTGCCATGGCCTGCAACATCGGGGGATTTGGGGCGCCGTCCGGTGGCGCCCGAAACGTGATCATGATGACCTACCTGGAAGATATGTTCGGTTTTGACATCGGATATTTCCAGTGGGTCAGCTACGCCATGCCCTTTGTACTGGTCATGATTCCCCTTACCTGGCTGGTAACCAACTGGCGCTTTAAACCGAAAATAACGTCCCTGGCGCCAGCCATGGAGCACCTTAAAAATGAGATCAGTAAGATGGGCGGCTGGAATCGCAAACAGATTATCGCCCTGATTATTTTCCTGGTCATGCTGTGGGGCTGGTTTACGGAAAAGATCTTTTTTAATCTCGGCATTTATCCGGTTCGTCTCGGTATCGGGGTCATCGCCATTGCCGGTGCGCTGGCCTATATTTTAGCCGGAATTGTCAACTGGAGAGATTACCAGGAAAAAGTCGACTGGGGGGTTGTCTGGCTCTATGCGGGCGCCATCATTTTCGGGAGGACCCTGGACAGTACCGGAGCGGCCTACTGGCTGGCCCGAACCTGCATCGATGCCCTGGCGCCCCTGGGAATGGATTCAGGCATACCGCTGATGGTAATCAACAATGGCATGACTTCCATCCTGACCAATCTCATGGCGGATGGTCCGGCGGCCGCGGCAGTGGGTCCCATTTCCTTGAATATGGCCAGCCTGGTGCATCCTGGCACGACTTTCCTTCCCTTTATAACCATGGGCACGGCCGCCGCATCTTCCTTTGCCTACTGTCTGATTATCGGGACCCCGCCCAATGCGATTGTGTATGCCAGCGGCTATCTGGGGCCCAAGGACTATTTAAGGGTCGGGGCCATCATGTGGGCCCTTGCCAACATCGTTCTGATTCTTCTTTCCGTGGTTTACTGGACCCTAAGAGGTTTTGGCGGGCTGCCTGGATTTTAGAAAAATGATCTCATAATAGCCGTTGTATACCGTATAAGGAGACGCAAGATGTCACAGAACAACTTGGAAAAAGGAAATAAGCCGCTGATTTTTGAAAACGGCAAGATCTATTTCAGCAAAGAAACCGAACGCAAATTTTACTTTCTCCTGACGCTCATCATGCTGATAGCGGGCATTCTTTATAAAGTTGGTCTGTTTCAGTGAAGGTAGGGGTTCAACGGTTCAGGGGTTCAAGGTTCCATTCTCGCCCCTGAATTGCATTTGGGATGCGTATTTACGAGAAAAACGTCAGCTTTGTCAGGCCTAATCCAAAATTTGGAGCCAAATCGGCAATTATTTAGGGAAATAAGGATTATTAACGAGGACTTCGGGTCTTTAATGCATTCTTTGTTCTTAACCCTGAACGTTGAACCCTAAACCTGTGAACGGTTACCAATAAGGATAAATCAAATGAGTGAAAAAATTAAAGTGTTGATGGTCGATGATGAAGAACAATTTCGGTCCACCACCAGAAAGATTTTGAATCGCAAAGGCTTTGAGACCATCCTGGCGGCCAGTGGCGAAGAGGCCCTCGAAAAGCTTAGCGAAAATCCGGACGTGGTGATTCTGGATATCAAGATGCCCGGCATGGACGGCCACCAGGCGCTGAGAGAAATTAAGAAGCATCGTGAAGATCTGCCGGTGATCATGCTCACCGGCCACGGAGCGGAAGCCAGCGCCAAATCCGCCCTGACCGAAGGGGCTTGTGATTATCTGTCAAAACCGTGCGACATCGATCTTTTGGCGGCTAAAATCAAAGATGCTCATCGTCACGGGCAAAAGCCCGGCCCGGCCGAGGAAAAAAACGTTTCCGAAGCGATGGTTCCCATTGATGAGTATACGTCACTGCCCGGATCAAAAACGATCAAAGAAGCCATTATTGCCCTGAAAACCTCATTTGCCACCAAAATATCCACCAGCCGGATTATGGAAACCGGCCATCGCTCCATCCTGGTAATGGACAGGAGCGGCCATGTTCAGGGTGTTTTGGCCATCACCGATCTGCTTGAAATGATCATGCCGCCTTACCTGTCTGCCCCCAAGCCGTCAACCGCCGACAGTATCCAGTTCTCTCCCATGTTCTGGCAGGGCATGTTCAGCAAGGAGATCGAACAAAAAGCCGATATGGAAATTGAAGCGGTCATGTCTCCCGCGCCATTGACCATCGATGGCAGCGCCTCACTCATGGAGGCGGCTTTCAGGATGCATCAGGAAATGGTCAGGCGCCTGGTCGTCGTGGTTTCGGGAAAAGTGGCCGGCATCATTCGGGAGCAGGATCTGTTTTTCGAAATGGAAAAAGTCCTCAACTGTTAGCCACTGACGCGAATCAGGTTTGGTCCTGGGATATCAATGGTATTGGGGCAGAGTTTTCAAAGGTGCCGACATATGTTATAAAATGCGCATGAAAAAAGTTAGCGGTCATATCGCGAAGGCCAGTACCGAAAAGTCTATTCGGGCTGCATCCAGCCGAAGCGGATCAGTTCCGCCGCACATTAACAATCTTTTTAACATTCCCATCGATTTTTTCGAGTTGCTGGATGAAATTGCCATCGGCGTTCTGGTTCTGAGCTTGGATCGCAAGATTGTTGCTATGAATCAAACCCTGAAAGCGGTTACAGGATTCAGCCAAAAGGCGCTTTTCGGTGTTACTTGCGGCTATATCCTGCGCAGCAATGTCTGTCTCCATAATTGTCCGGCATTAAATATCAATGAAGAATCCCGCCCGAAATGCGTTGAAGGCAATCTCGTAAACAGGGACCGCCAATTAATTCCCATCCGTATCACCTCGGCACCCCTTAAAAATATCAACGGCAAAATGGTCGGATTTCTTGAAACCGTTGAAGACATCAGCCTCCTTCGGAATCTTGATGACACGGCCGGCTATGCATACAAATTCAACAATATTATCGGCAGAAGTCCGAAAATGGAAAAAATTTTCCAGATTCTTCCTTCCCTGGCACAGACCGACTCGTCTGTTCTTATCACCGGAGAAACAGGTACCGGTAAGGATCTGGTGGCCGAAGCGATCCATCAATCATCGAACCGGTCAAAGGGTCAGTTTGTTAAGATCAATTGCGGTGCGTTGCCGGAAACCCTTTTAGAATCTGAATTGTTTGGTCACTACAAAGGTGCTTTTACCGGCGCCGTTGAAAATAAACCCGGGAGATTTCAACTGGCGCACAACGGTACTCTTTATCTTACCGAAATCGGTGACCTCCCGCTTTCGCTTCAGGTCAAGCTGCTCACTTTTCTTGATGACAAAGAGGTCTTTCCTTTAGGCAGTGTCAAGGGGATTGCCGCCGATGTACGAATCATTGCGGCCACCAATCGCAATCTTGAACAGATGGCCAACCATAACCAATTTCGAAAGGATCTTTTGTTCAGACTCAACGTGATCCGACTTCAACTCCCCCCGCTACGCGATCGTCAGGGTGATATCCGGTTGTTACTGGATCATTTTTTAAACACTCTTGCGACCCAGCTCGGCAAAAATAAACCCGCCTTTTCGCGCAAGACATTAAAAAGCCTGATGTCCTACAATTATCCGGGAAACGTCCGCGAACTGAGAAACATTGTTGAATATGCCTTAAATATCTGTAGAGATAGACAAATTAAACGCGAACACCTGCCGTCCTATTTGCTGGATGCAGACCCAGTCGGTGTGGATGCTTTTGCACAGGAACCGCCCTCCCGTCTTACCTCTAACACTGAGGACAGCGGCTTTATTCGTCCAAAACCCCACCAAGACTGGGCTGACATTGAAAAGCAAATGATTATTGAGGCGCTGGTCAAGACAGGCGGGCGTAAAAACAAAGCTGCGGTGTCACTGGGCTGGGCCAGAAGCACGCTGTGGCGCAAAATGAAACAATACGGTATTCGCTGATGCAATCTAAGAAAATTCTCATTGCTCTACACGATAATGATGTCGCTCCACGATTTGATCTGGCCACGGAGGTACTCATCGTTACCGGTATCGAAAATACCGGTTCAGAGGACAAGAGACTTGTGGTCCTGCCACGCGCATCGGCAGACCAGCTTTGCCATCTAGTCATCACTGAAGGTGTCCAGACTGTAATCTGTGGCGGCATCGAGGATGATTACTACCACTATCTCATCTGGAAGAGAATTGAAGTAATAGATTCAGTCATCGGATCAAGCGAAGCCGCTCTGCAGCGTTTTATTGAAGGGACACTCAAGCCTGGTGAGATTCTGTAACAACATCGATTCCATCTAAAAATGACAAAAAGTAGTGTTTATTAAACCCCTTGTTTGTGTTGTTTTCGAGCCGCCGCATATATCTTTATTCTTGGCCAACCGATTCATGGCTGAAGCTCAAGCCCATGGCGAAATAAGTTTTAATTTGTTTCATAACGTATTCTTGTAGCGTCTTAATATGTTTTATTTTGAACGCCCCCTGCACCCTCTCATCTTCTGAATTTTTCTATCTAACTGTTTTTATTTATTAATAAATTATTGGTACATTCTTTGCGTACGCCTGAGTGTTTAAAGAAGGATATAAGGGCGATGGGCATCCACATATTGATCATTGAAGCCGAAAATCGTTTTCGCAAAAATCTCT
>JAOZUU010000040.1 GCA_029938515.1 Desulfobacterales bacterium
CGCTGACCGGAACGATATCTTCTTTTTCGATGTTGTCCTGGGCACGTGCCATGGCAACCGGATAAATGGTAAAAACCACCCCAAAGCAGGCTGTCAGAAGCAACAGAACACCCAGGTTCAATGCGCCCAGCATTGCGATAGAGACACTGACAAGCATTACCAGAAACCCCACGATCGACAAAACGGTAAGACGGTCGAGGCGGTCGGATAACAGTCCCACCGGCCATTGAAACAACAGCCCAGACCATATGGTAAGACTCATAAACCATGAAACCTGAGAGATTTGAAGACCAATTTTCAGAGCAAACATAGGGCCCAGAGTGTAAAATGAACTGTTGATCAGTCCGGCAGCGAAACTGCCCACCATACTGAACGGAGCCAGTTGAAAAAGCTTAATCAGGTTATATCGAGGCACTTTCAAAGGCTGCGGGTGGACGGCCCGGGTGATGGAAATGGGTATCAGACACATGGCAAACAAGATCCCGGCGATCATGAATATACTCTTGCCCTGCACATTGCTGACGTTCAGGAGGAATTGACCGCTTCCATTCCCGAAATAGACCAGGATCATATATATCGACAGCAGTCGCCCACGGAACGTCGGTTCAACCTTTTCGTTCAACCAGCTTTCGATCACGATAAACAGACCGGTGATGCACAATCCGTTGAATACGCGCAACAACGCCCAGAACCAGGGCGTTATATAGATGCCGTACATCAATGCGATGGCTGTTATCACGGCGGCAAATACGGCAAATGCACGAATATGTCCTACCCTGTGTACGATGGGCTGGCAGATAAAGATGCCAAGCACGATACCCAGATAATTGCAGGACATGACCAGGCCGATGACTTGTTCGGAATAGCCATTAAGACTCATATTGATGCTGAGCAGGCTATTTAAAAGGCCGCCGCCCATGGTAAGAATCGTTGTCGCTAGCAGAGGGGCAAGAAAGGATTTAATGGTGGATAGCATTGCGTGTGTTCGCAAAAGGTATCGGTTTGAAGAAATGGGATAATGTCACTCAAAAAACGGAGGGTCAAGTAAAATAAACGCCTTAGCCACGCAAAATCGCCATCACTCGAATCACATCTTTTTCTGTCGCTTTTTGCAGAGATCTGTTTTATTTTTTCAGCCGCTTATGCCAGACCCACATGCTTTCTATCCCCCCGGAAATATGGGTATTGTTGACCAAAGTACCGCCCCAGCTATAGTTCATCTGCTTAAAGATAAGGTTCATTCCCGGCGATAATGTCCTGGCAATGGTAAATGCGGTGCGCATCCCCCGGGAGCACATGTCACGCTCCATCTCAGCCAGCAGGTAAGCCGCCAGCCCCCGCCCGCGCATCTCGGGTACCACGGCAAAATCGGTCATTTCCACCGCCAAATTGTCCGTGTCCATTTCACTCGCGCACACGCCCACGATCCGTCCGTTCTCGGTAGTACAATAGTAACGGGTATGGGATGCCATGGTATGGGTCAGATAATCGGGGTCGTCCACGGGGAACGGATAAGAGGCAAACACCTGCCTGAAAAGCTGGGCCATTTCTACACGATCATTTTTTTTACACAAACGAATTGCTGAAAAATCGGACCTGCGAACGTGGTGATGTCTGGTATGTTTTTCGATTAATGCAAAATTTTGCGCAACGCGATCCGGATAATTTTCCCGGCCACGCGCTTTCCGAAGGAACCTGGATACGAACAGAAGGGCTTCTCCTGAAATCAGATAGCCGGGCACCACGGCTTCCCTGACATACCGGGCTTCTAAAAATATTCTCTCCATGGATGCCGGAATCCGTGCCAGAATTTTGGAATATCCTTTCGTGGATGCTAATTTATATAATTTCTCGACGATCCACGGCACATCCTCCGGGTGAGGTGACATCAAATAGGCACGATTATTCAGCGGGCCGTGCTGGACAATGGAGCGGCCCATCGTTGTCACGGTATCAGTCATGAAAATCCTCGCGCTAAACGAAAGTTTGACCGGCACTCATTGTCCATCATATCTTATCGATCGACCTTCAGCAAGAAATGATCCGAATCGGCTTGAATTGAACTCTATTTATGATAAGAAAGAAAATATGACGAAACATCATGAATCAAATCGAAGGCGGATGACATGAGATACCCCTTTTTGCTTTACAATCAAAACATCGATCATGCACCGATCTTTCCCGATCTCAGCGGTGATCCGTATATCCTCGACTTGTCGGATAAAAAAACAATGTTGGCCGGGATCGATTTCAGCGATCAACGGGCGTTTCAAACGTGGCTGGAAAAGCGCATGGGTGACCGATACGCATGGGGTGTCGCCGATTACCTTGAACCGCGCAAACTTCTTCTGCAGGACTGTCCGCAGATGGTCGCCGAAAACCGCTTCTACCATCTTGGCCTTGATATTATCGTGCCGCTGAGAACCACCCTGCATGCACCGCTAAAGGGGATTGTTCACCAGGCCGGGTATGAAGAAGGAAACGGCAATTATGGCGGATACGTATTGCTTGAACACGAAGCAGAAGGCATGGATACCTTCTACAGCCTGTATGGACATTTAAGTATGGATTCGCTTCCCGCTAATGGGACGATACTATCCGCAGGAGAGACTTTTGCCGAAATCGGCGACTTTCACGAAAACGGCAACTGGTTCTACCATACTCATCTTCAGGTGATCACGAGAACAGGGGTGCAAAAAGGTTTTGTCGAAAAAGGCTACTGTGCGCCCGAAGACCTGTTGGAAATGCAAACCCTGTGTCCGTCGCCGCTACCATTGTTTAAGCGATAAGAAGCTGGAACCCATTCCACCATGGAAAAAACCAATTGATAGTCTTCCAAATGAAAAACTAACTATGAATCGGCCTCCCTTCGGCCTTATGCGCCACCTCGATCATCACTTCGGCCATGGTCGGGTGGGCGTGAATGGTAGCGGCGATATCGCTGACGGTCAGGCCCTGTTGAACCGCCAGGGTTCCTTCGGCAATCAGGTCCGTGGCATGGGCCCCCACCAGATGCACACCGAGAATCCGGCCGCTTCCCGCTTCCGATATAATCTTGGCTTCTCCGGCCAGTTCGCCCAGTACCTGGGCTTTTCCCAGGGTGCGCATTAAGACCGTATGGGATTCATGGTCGATGCCCTGCTCCCGGGCCTGAGCTTCGGTCAGACCGACATTGGCGACTTCCGGCGAGGTAAAGATGGCCCCCGGTACGGCGTGGTAATCCATCCGACGGTCGGCACCCATGGCGTTTTCAGCCGCGATCAGCCCTTCGGTGGAAGCCACATGGGCCAGCATCACTTTGGGAGGCCCCAGAATATCGCCGACGGCATAGACATTCTCCCCACTGGTCTGCATTCGATCATCAGTTTGAATCCATCCCTTTGTATCCATACGGATACCGATATTTTCCAGGCCGATGCCGGCACTATTGGGTTGTCGGCCGATACATACCAGCATTTTTTCCACTGTCAGCGATTGGGGTGTTTTTTCCTTTTCGGATGGATTTTCCAAAAACGGGGACGGGCCCAGGGTCACGCTCAGTTTATCACCGTCATCCGCGTAGGCCGTTACCGTTCGGTTAACCAGGAAATGAATGCGGCGTTTTTTCATTTCCCGCTGCAGAATCTTGGAACAACCCGCGTCCACCGATGGCAAGGGCAGCAAGCGGGAAAGGGCCTCCACCACCGTTACCTTCGCGCCCAGAGAGGAGAGAATAAAAGCGAATTCACATCCGATGACCCCGCCGCCCAGTATCAAGACCGATTCAGGAATCTTTTCGAGATCCAGGGCATGATCACTCGACAGGATTTTTTTACCGTCAAAGGGGAAGGCCGCGATATTCAGCGGTTCGGTGCCGGTGGCCAGAATAAGCCGGTCCCAGGAGACATCCACTTCCATTCCTTCACCGGATGTTACATTGACGTGCCCCGCCCCCCTGATCATGCCGGTTCCGGTATAGTGTTGAATTTTATATTTTTTTAACAGGCCAAGGATACCCTTGATCTGTCCCTGGACGACTTTTCTCTTTCGGTCCATCAGCCCGGCCATATCCGGTCGTACCGGCCCGTCAACCGCAATGCCGAACGAACCGGCCTGGTGAAATTTCTCCAACAAATCGGCCGTGGTTATTAGAACCTTAGAGGGGATGCATCCCCGGTTCAGGCAGGTACCGCCGACCTGATCCGCTTCGATCAGCGTCACCTCCGCGCCCAATTGAGCCGCCCGAATAGCGGCCACGTAACCGCCGGGGCCCGCTCCGATGATCGTAATTTTAGTTGTCATGGCAATGGCGCTCCAGTTATTCTATATCAGAAAAAAAGTTACCCTGAATGAGTCTCCAAGCTACCAAACCCTATCTGTTTCTACAAGCATTCGAAAATTTTGAATCCGGGATAATAAGAGTTTTATTTACAAGCAAGGCGATTACCGCTATATTGATACAATTGATTCATCCATAGAAAAGGAGGCCTTGCCATGAAAGAGATCAGCGAACTGACATTTCCCGATGACCTGCGCTATACCAAAGACCACGAATGGGCGAAACAGGACGGTGACACGATTAAAATAGGCATCTCCGCCTACGCCCAGGATCAGCTGGGCGACATCGTTTTTGTTGAATTGCCCGCGGTGGGCGACACCTTCGATAAGGGTGGTGAGTTTGGTACGGTCGAGTCGGTCAAAGCCGTTTCCGAATTGTACATGCCGATGGGCGGGGAGATTGCGGCCATCAATGAGGCTCTGGAGGATACCCCGGAATCCGTAAACAACGCTCCTTACACCGACGGCTGGATGATCGAGATTAAACCGGGTGATCCAGACGAGTATAATGCGCTGATGGATAAGGCCGCTTATCTTGATATGCTGAAAGGACAGGAATCATGAGGTACCTACCCCATACCGATGAAGAAATCACCGAAATGCTTCAGGTGGTGGGCGTCGACAACCTTGAGGACCTCTATAAATCGTGTCCCCGAGGCTGCTGCACCATTACCGATATGGACCTTCCCGATCCCCTCACCGAATGGGAATTAAACCGCCATATGGACGAACTTACCGCCGGCATGGGAGCTTCCCCCGAGTATAAGGTATTTCTTGGCGCCGGGAGTTACGATCATTTCATTCCCTCTGCCGTCCAGTACCTGCTCTCCCGCAGCGAGTTCATTACCGCGTATACACCTTATCAACCCGAGATCAGTCAGGGGACTTTGCAGGCCATCTATGAATACCAGACCCTTGTCACCTGGTTAACCGGCATGGATGTGGCCAACGCCTCCATGTACGACGGCGCCTCGGGCCTGGCCGAAGCACTGCTGATGTCCATTCGCGTGGCCCGGCGAAAAAAAGTGGCCGTCTCCACGGCCATCCATCCCCATTACCGCCAGGTCGTCAATACCTATTTTAGTCCCACGGAGTATGAAGTCGTGGAGATCCCCTATCTCGAAAACGGTCGCACCGATATCTCCCGGATCGGGAATCTGGATGAACTGGCCGGTGTGGCGGTGCAATCCCCCAACTTCTTTGGCTGCGTGGAGGACCTTGGGGCTTTAGGCGATATCGTCCATTCCGATCCCAAGACCTTGATGGTGGTTGCCTTCAGCGAACCCATGACTTATGGCCTCTTGAAAAACCCCGGCAGCCTGGGGGCGGATATCGTTTGCGGCGAGGGACAGAGTTTTGGCATTCCACGCTCCTTCGGCGGACCCGGACTGGGTATGTTTGCCGCCAAACAAAAGTATGTGCGCAATATGCCGGGAAGACTCATCGGGCAGACCCTCGATAAAGATGGGCAGCGCGGTTTTGTATTGACCCTGGCCACCCGGGAGCAACACATCCGGCGCGAAAAAGCCACCTCCAACATATGCTCCAACCAGGGCCTTTGCGCCACGGCGTCGGCCATGTACATGGCGACTGTCGGCGGAACCGGGCTGAGGGATCTCGCCAGGCTCAACTACGATAAAAACGAATATCTGAAAAATGAACTGGCCCAAGCGGGATTTTCACTTCCGTTTAACAGCCCCACCTTTAACGAGTTCGTCGTGAAGTTCCCGGACGGCTTCGAGAATACTTACCAGAAACTGCTGGAGAAAAAAATCGTCGCCGGCCTGGCACTCGAGAATTACTATCCCGAGTTACCGGGCTGCTATTTGCTATGTGCAACCGAAACCAGCACCAGAGAAGACCTGGACATCCTGGTCAAGGAGGTGACCTCATGAAGGCATCTGTTGGTACCAAGGGCCTTATTTTTAACGAACCACTCTTATGGGAAAAAGGGGTCGACGGCCGACGGGGGTTTTCCATGCCCACCCGTGACGTCGACGAGGCGCCCCTGGACGAATCCATCCGGGGAGACGGCCCCCAGTTTCCGGATTTAAGCGAAGTGGATGTCGTTCGACATTACACCCACCTTTCCCAATGGAACTTCGGAGTAGACTCCGGCATGTACCCGCTGGGATCCTGTACCATGAAATACAATCCCAAAACCAATGAACGGCAGGCGGCCCTGTCGGGATTTACCGGAGCTCATCCCCTGTTACCGGATCAGCTTTCCCAGGGAGCCCTGCAGCTTTTGTATGATCTGGAACGATACCTGGCGGCCGTGACCGGTTTACCGGCCGTGACGGTGCAGCCGGCCGCCGGCTCCCAGGGAGAGCTTACCGGGATGCTGGTTTTTTATGCTTACCATAAAAGCAAGGGCCAGCCGCGGACAAAAGTACTCATCCCGGACACCGCCCACGGCACCAATCCGGCCAGCGCCGCTTTGTGTGGGTTCAAGTCAGTGGCGGTAAAATCCAATGAAAAGGGCATTCTCGATCCAGCCAATATCTCCGGACTGATGGACGAGGACACGGCCGGGATTATGGTGACCAATCCCAACACGCTGGGTCTGTTTGAAGAAAACATTATAGAGATCGCCGAAATTGTCCACAACAAGGGTGGGCTGGTGTATGCCGACGGGGCCAACATGAATGCGATCATGGGAATGGTCAATATGGCGGACAGCGGTGTGGATGTCCTCCATCTCAACCTGCATAAAACGTTTTCCACGCCCCATGGCGGCGGCGGTCCGGGCGCAGGACCGGTCTGTGTAACCGCGGCGCTGGAGAAATTTCTACCGGTGCCAAGAGTTGTCAAAAAAGAGAATGAAGCCTACTCGCTTTCATGGAATCACCCGGATTCAGTGGGCCGGCTGCACGCTTTTTACGGCAACTTCGGGATTCTGGTGAGAGCTTACAGCTACATCCGCAGCATGGGAGCGGGCAACCTGAAAAAAGCTTCCCAGCTGGCCGTGCTGAACGCGAATTACATCAAGGAAAACCTCAAAGACACTTATGATTTGCCTTACGATCGCGCCTGCATGCATGAGTGTGTTTTTTCCGATAAAAACCAGAATCAGTATAACATCACCACCCTCGATATTGCCAAACGGCTGATGGAATACGGTTTTCATCCGCCTACGATCTATTTTCCCCTGGTGGTGCACGGTGCGATTATGATCGAACCCACCGAAACGGAGTGTAAAAACGACCTCGATGCCTTTATCGCGGCTATGAAAGCCATTGACCGGGAGACCCGGGAAAATCCGGAACTTCTTACCGAAGCGCCGCGAATCCCCAAGGTCAGGCGGCTGGACGAAACCCTGGCGGCACGAAAGCCCAAATTGGCTGGATGAATCAGTCGGCCGGTGGGCCAGTCAGCCAGTAACCCGCTCTACAACGAATATCGAACCGCAGAACAAGGAATATCGAATTTCGAAGGAAGGAATTTCCCTTTTTTATATAAAACCAGTCAGAGCAAGGCGACACCTCACTTCATCATTCGAAATTTCTTGTTCGATATTCTAATTTGATGGTTTAAAAGGTCCTGAAACGTTATTCCGGGCTTGACCCGGAATTCAGAACTCATTGAAAATACCCCATGAGCATTAGCTCTCATCATTCGATCGATACCAAATCAGGAACATGCCTGGCCGTTGAACTATCGGTAACGGATTATGACGAGATCCACCGGTTGCAACTGGATATGGTTGCGGCCAGGTATGCGGGTGTCCTGGATCGTGATGTTGTTTTCATTCTTGAACATAATCCCGTTTTTACAATCGGTCGTCATGGCAATCTCGATCACTTGATTGTCGACAGGTCTACCCAGGAACAAAAGCGTATCCCGGTTATTCGTATCGAACGTGGCGGTGAGATCACCTATCACGGGCCGGGACAGGTGGTGGGTTATCCGATCATCGACCTGAAAGCGGCCAGGATTTCGGTTAAAGCCCACATGAATGCTCTGGAAGAGATCATGATCCGCACTGCGGCTGATTTCGGTGTCGAAGCGGCACGGAATCCGATCAACCCCGGTATTTGGGTGGATGGCCGGAAACTGGGAAGCATTGGTGTGGCTGTCCGGCATGGGATCACTTTCCACGGGTTTGCCTTGAACGTCAACCTGTCCCTGGAACCCTTCAGCTGGATTAACCCCTGCGGCCTGGAAGGGGTTCGGATGACGTCGCTTGAAAAAGAAAAAAATGCGGCCGTCACGGTGACAGCTGTCCGCAATCGGATCTGGCATCACCTGGCCGAAGTGGCCGACCTTCAAATCGATTTCGTTGCTTTATCCAGTCTGCCAGTCAGCCGGTCAACCAGGAAAACGGATGATGCCCTAGCGAACGACGAAACAGGCAAGCCGACTCCACAAAAAATGGCAGAGCACATAAGGCAACCGGCCAACCGTCCGGCCGGAAAACCGAAATGGCTTCGTCGACGCCTGCCTTCCGGGCCGGCCCATGAAAAAGTGCGAAACCTGATTCGCACCCAGGGGTTGCACACCGTTTGTGAGCAGGCCAAATGTCCGAACCAGTTCGAATGTTTTTCGCAGCAGACCGCCACATTCCTGATCTTAGGGGATCGTTGCACGCGCGACTGCCGCTTCTGCAATGTTCCGCCGGGGCCGGATCAACCGCCGGACCCGGATGAACCCCGGCGGGTTGCCGAAACCGCCCGCAAGATGGAGCTGAAATACGTGGTCATCACCTCGGTTACCCGTGACGACCTCCCCGATGGCGGGGCCGCGCTTTTTGCCGAAACCATCCGACGTGTCCACCGGGCCATTGACGACGTTCGCGTGGAAGTACTGATCCCTGATTTTCAAGGGAAAGCGGATGCGTTGAAGACTGTCTTAGCCGCCCGGCCCGATGTCCTCAACCATAATATTGAAACTGTTGCCCGGCTCTATCCTATCGCTCGGCCCCAGGCTGAATATGGTCGATCCCTTGAACTATTGAACCGCGTCAGCACCCATAACCCGCCCATTCCTTCCAAATCGGGGCTTATGCTCGGTCTGGGGGAGTCCGAAGCGGAGATCGAGGAATGTCTGCGGGATATTTTCGACACCGGCTGCCATATGCTCACCCTGGGCCAATACCTTCAACCTTCCCGGGGCCACCTGCCCGTGGCCAGATTCGTCCCTCCGGAAGAATTTGATGCATGGCGGAATACTGCCTTGAAAATGGGCTTTAAACATGTCGCCAGCGGTCCGTTTGTTCGCAGTTCTTATCACGCCAAGGATTTATATAGGGAAAGCCGGAAAATTTGAAAGATCCCATCCATTTTCCAAAGACCGGGGATCGTGGCAAGCATGAAAATACAGGCAGGAAAGTTTGTTGCCGGATAGAAAGGAACTATTCGCCCAGTAAATCTTCGATACAGCCGATCAATTCTTTCGCCTTGGCCGGTTTGGCCAGTACCGTATATCCGGAAATATTGTTCACACTTCCGGATTCGACTTCTCCTTTAGTGACAATAGCGGTGAGAAACACGATTTTAACATGCTTCAGTTCATTATCCGCCTCAAGTTGAGCGGCCACCTCGTTGCCTTCCATGTCCGGCATCATGAAATCGAGGAAAATCAGGTCGGGTTTAAAATCCCGGGCTGTTTCCAGTGCCCGCTGACCCATATTTTCCTCTTTGATTACATACTTGCCCGTGGCTTCAAGAATGAGGCTTATTGTACGGGTAATGTCCGGATTGTCATCTACAAGAAGAATTTTTTTCTTTTCCATAATCAACATCCTGCCACAAGTTTCATGATGAAAAGAGAACTTAAAAAAATTTTATGCAAATTGGATGCCAACATCGAGCCATATCGATATATTAACCGTTTTTAGCGATTTTTTGCAAAGCTGGATGTCCAGGATATCGATGGGTCAGGTTTTTTAAAAAGAGATAGGGCTTTCTCATCCGATATACCGAGTATTTTTGAATAGTTCAGTTCTCAAAAGATGAATGCGGAGTAAGTAAAAAAACGGTCAATCCGGGTATTATTTTTCTCTGATAAATACCCCGCAGATACACTAAAACGACGATTGCATTACTACCACAGGTTGCTATAAAATACACGAAATTTAGATAGGAGTTACTAAAAACAGATTGACGTGAAGTTCTGAACATCCTATTTATGCTTATTTCATGATAAACCCTGACCGAATGAAAGCATAATCGATGATTCGACGCAATATCGCCTATATCCTGACGTTGGCGCTGATATTTTTTCTGATGCCTGTTACGATTATTCGAGCCGATATTTATAAATATCAGGACAAAAACGGTGTCATCCATTTCACCAATACACGCCCATCCGCCCGAAAACAATCTAAAGTCTATATCAGGGAAGCACGGCCGAAAAAGACCCGTGTATTTTCCACCACCCGATACGATAAAATTATCACCAAAGCAGCTAAACATAATGGTTTGCTGTTTTCATTAATTAAATCGGTGATTTCCGTGGAGTCGAATTTTAATCCACGAGCGGTGTCGAAAAAGGGGGCGAGAGGATTGATGCAGATTATGCCGGGAAATTTCCGCACTCTGGCGATCACCGATCCATTTAATCCCTACCAGAATATCATGGGGGGAAGCCTTTACCTGAAACGGATGATGAAGCGATATGACGGGCAGTTGACCTGGGCCCTGGCCGCGTATAACGCCGGTCCGGAGGCAGTGGATCGTTATGGAGGGATCCCCCCTTACAGGGAAACCCAAGCGTACGTGAAACGGGTGCTTAAATCTTTACTGATATATCAAAAAGGCGGGAAAGTATAAATGGTTCGTTTTAGACGAGCATGGTAACGGCAAGGTTACCCTGAAACCCTATGATTAGCCACAGACCCACACAGACTTACACGGACTATTCTTTTAAAAAAACAGGTGGATGCGAGTGGGAAAACCCGTCTGTGTTTGTCTGTGTGTGTCCGTGGCTGATTTTT